>NZ_KV810602.1:17287-37609 GCF_001812845.1 Corynebacterium sp. HMSC065H09 | reverse complement strand
GGGCCAATCCGAGTTACTGACTGCGTTTATGACAGAAATGGCCTGAAAAATTGCCGGAAAGTGTCATAAACTCCTACAGTTTCACATTTGCAGCCCGTGCCCGCATTCACACGTGCAGCCCGCTGAAGGGCCGCCCCACGGTCGTCGACAAGCAAAAAGCGCCGAACCGGCAAACAATTGCTTGCTCAGTTCGGCGCCAGTTCAACGCTCACGGGTCAATGCTGAACCGTCAACGTTTAGAGGTTCGGGAACCAAATACCAATCTCGCGCTCAGCGGACTCCGGGGAATCGGAACCGTGAACAACGTTGTTAGCAACCTCAAGTGCGAAGTCACCGCGGATGGAGCCCGGAGTTGCGGCCTCAACCGGGTTAGTGCCGCCAGCGAGCTGACGCCAAGCAGCGATTGCGTTCGGGCCCTCGATAACACCAGCGACCAGCGGTGCAGAGGTGATGAAATCAACCAGCTCACCAAAGAACGGCTTATCGACGTGCTCTGCGTAGTGCTCCTTCGCAGTTGCCTCGTCAGCAACACGGAGGTCAAGCGCGACCAGCTTCAGGCCCTTACGCTCAATGCGGGAGATAACTTCGCCGACCAGACCGCGGGAAACGCCGTCCGGCTTGATCAGAATAAGAGTACGTTCAGTCATGGTGAGCATCATACTATGACAAACCCCGCTGCACCGGAGTGGTGGTGCAGCGGGGTGAAAGTCGCGACTACGAGCGCGGGAGATCTACGAGTGCTGGGTGGTCAACAGACCGCGCTCCATACGCTGGATGAGGTTCTTCCGCAGGTGCAGAATGTAGGCCCACACTAGTGCGAAGAAGATACCCACCACGCCCATCGACACGTGTGTGAAAATAGCCAGCACACCAAAGACCTGCAGTACAATGTTGGCCTTCAGCGCCCAGGGCTGCTTCTGCAGGAAAGCCATCGCAATCAGAGCCAGGCCCAGGATGGTGATGTACGTAACCGAGAAGGTCTGGTTAATCTGACCGTCGGGAATGCGCGTGACCACAGTCAGACCAAGCAGCACCGAGATAGCCTGCATAATCAGCGTGCCGGACATAACACCGCGCAGACCCTTCAGCGGGTCCTTAGCCGGATCGTGTCCCGCACCGAGCGGGCCATACTTGCCGCCCTCACTCAGGTCACGCCCCTCGCGGTAGGCGCGCAGGGCCTCGCGGTCGGCAGCGGTGTAATCCTCCGCGCCATTGCCCTGTGGCTGGCTCGCCTGAGATTCGCTCATTGCGGGTCCTTTCCAAATAGTGTCCGGGCTTCGCCCGCAGTGACAACAGATCCAGTGACGATCACACCGGAACCAGAGACAATACCGTCTCCGGTGTCGGTTTCCTCAGCCAGCGCTACAGCTAGCTCAACGGCGGACGGCAGAGTCGGTACGCGATGCACGCGCTCCTCGCCGAAAATCTCCTCCGCGAGGTCAGCCAGGTCGTCGTAGTGCAGCGCACGCGGCGATGTGTTCTGGGTAATAACCACTTCTTCGAAGTAAGGCTCCAGCTCCACCAGCAGCCCACGAGCATCCTTCTCCCCCAGCACCGACAGCACACCAATCACACGGCGGAAGTCGAACTCAGCGGAGAGGGCCGTGCGTAGCGCACGGGCACCGTGCGGATTGTGGGCGGCATCGATAAACACCGTCGGGGTCGAGCGCACGCGCTCCAGACGGCCGGGCGATGCGACCGTCGCAAAGCCTTCGCGAACCGCATCAATGTTGAGCGGACGCCCCGGACCTGCGCCGAAGAACGCCTCCACCGCAGCCAGTGCTGTGGCTGCGTTACGCGCCTGATGCGGACCGTGCAGCGGCAGATGGATATCGTCATACTCGCCGGCCAGGCCCTTGAGCGTCAGGTTCTGCCCGCCGACCGCCAGCTGATGACTGACGACGCCGTACTCAACTCCGGCGCGGGCGACGGAGGCGTCCATTTCCACGGCACGTCGCAAAACGACGTCCATTGCTTCCGGCTCTTGCTCGCCGACAATGGCGACATTGTCCGGTGGCGTGAGCAAGTCGTCCTTATTCCACCGCGACTTGATGATGCCGGCCTTCTCAGCAGCGATTTCAACCAGGGTATCGCCGAGGTACTCCGTGTGATCGAGACCAATTGGGCAGATGACTGCCACGTCGGCCTCCACCACGTTGGTCGCATCCCATGTGCCACCCATGCCGACTTCCACCACGGCGACATCGACAGGAGCGTCGGCGAAGGCAGCGTAGGCCATGGCCGTGAGGACCTCGAACTTACTCATCTGCGGGCCGCCCTTTTCGGCGGACTTGGCGTCAACCATTTCCACGTAGGGCTGAATCTCGCGCCAGATGCGCACGTAATCGCGTGGATGAATGGGCTGGCCATCGATGGCGATGCGCTCGGTAACCAGCTGCAGATGCGGACTGGTGGTGCGGCCGGTGCGACGACCGAGAGCGCGCACCAGCGACTCAATCATGCGCACAGTGGAAGTCTTGCCATTCGTGCCGGCAACGTGAATGACCGGAGTGGCACGCTCAGGATGGCCAAGGATGTCCATCAACATCTCGATCCGCTCGAGCGACGGGTCAATCTTGGTCTCCGGCCAGCGCTGATCCAGCTCGGCTTCCACCTCTGCGAGTTCGCGCAGTTCCTCTGCGGTGGCCTCCAGCGGAGCCGGCTCGTTGACTGGGCGATCCACATCCACCGGCAGGCTCAGGCCTTCCTCGGACACGGAGACCTCACCGAGGCGCATGTCATCGGGCATGCGGCCATCAGCCATCACACCGGCGATTTCACGAGGTTCGAGGTCCTCGACGATCTGAGAGTCAGCCGGATCGAATTCGAACTCACGCGCTGCGGTGGACTCTTCTCGCATCGCAGACTCTTCCTGCGTCACCGAATCGTCGCCGCCGCCAAGACTCAAACGAATCTCGCCTGCGGCCTCATCACGTGGTTCAGCATCCCGTGGATCGGTCATGCCTGCGGAAGTCCCTCCAAACGAGCCTTAATACGGTCAATCTCCTCCAGTGCGAACTGGTGGCGAGTCTTAATCTTCTCCACGACCTGCTCCGGAGCCTTGGACAGGAAGGCCTCGTTGCCGAGCTTCTTCTCGGTGCCGGCCAGTTCCTTCTCTGCCTTGGCCAGGTCCTTTTCCAGGCGCTTGCGTTCAGCGGCCACGTCGACGGTGCCGGAGGTATCCAGCTCGATCAGGACAGTGGCCTGAGACAGGCGCACCTCAATGGAAGCGGTAGCGGTGAATCCATCCTCCGGCGCCTCAGCACGAGCCAGCGAACGAATCATCTCTTCCTGAGCAGTCAGATCAGCATCCGCCAGGTTCATGCGTGCCGGCACGCGCTGCGACGGCTTCACACCCTGGTCATTGCGGAAACGACGCAGCTCGGTGACCAACTTCTGGGCATCGGCAATACGACGTGCGGCAACCTCGTCGACAGCAGCGCTGTCGGTGGTCATGGTTGCATCCGGCCAGGCGGAAATAACCAGAGAATCCTCGAAGCCCTCCGCGCCGTCGGTAAGCGCCTTCCACAGCGTCTCCGTGACGAACGGCATGGACGGGTGCAGCAGACGCAGCAGCGTATCCAGCACGCGGCCGAGAACCAGACGAGTGGAGGCGGCGCGGGCGGCCTGCTCCTCGGTCATGGTCTCGCCGTCGTTCAGGCGCGGGAAGTCAACCTTGGTCATCTCCAGGTACCAGTCACAGACCTCGTCCCATGCGAAGTGGTAGAGGGCCTCGTTGGCCTTGGAGAACTCGTACTTATCCAGCGCAGCGTCAACCTCGGCGCGGACCTGTTCCAGGCGGTCCAGGATCCAGCGGTCGGTGTCGGTGAGCTGGTCGCGGTCCGGCAGCTCGCCCACGTGGGCACCGTTCATCAGTGCAAAGCGGGTGGCGTTGAACAGCTTGGTAGCGAAGTTACGGGAGCTCTGTGCGGCGTCGTTACCGACCGGCAGGTCAGAGCCCGGGTTAGCGCCACGAGCCAGCGTGAAGCGAAGTGCGTCCGCACCGTAATCACGCACCCAGTCCAGCGGGTCAATGCCGTTGCCGAGAGACTTCGACATCTTGCGACCCTGCTCATCGCGGACCAGACCGTGCAGGAAGACATCCTTGAACGGCACCTGCGGACGACCGTCGCGACCCTTGCCCAGCGGTGAATCAGGCAGGGTGGCAGCAAAGGTCGAGAACATCATCATGCGCGCGACCCAGAAGAACAGAATGTCGTAGCCGGTGACCAGCACGGATGTCGGGTAGAACTTCTCCAGCTCTGGGGTGGCGTCCGGCCAACCCATCGTGGAAAACGGCCACAGCGCAGAGGAGAACCAGGTATCCAGCACATCCGGATCCTGCGTCCAGCCGTCGCCCGTCGGGACCTCATCATCCGGGCCGACACAGACGACCTCGCCATTCGGGCCGTACCAGATCGGGATGCGGTGGCCCCACCACAGCTGACGGGAAATACACCAGTCGTGCATGTCATCGACCCAGTCGAACCAGCGCGGCTCCTGCGAAGCCGGGTGAATAACCGTGTCGCCCTCGCGAACAGCATCGCCGGACATCTTGGCCAGCTCATCGACCTTAACGAACCACTGCAAGCTCAGCAGCGGCTCAATCGGCTCACCCGAGCGCTCCGAGTGACCAACCGAGTGAACATACGGGCGAATCTCCTTGACAATGCGTCCCTGCTCACGCAGCGCCTCCGTCAGCGCAGTACGGGCCTCTGCACGATCCATGCCGTCGAAACGCGTGCCAGTGTTGAAGATACGGCCAGTGGTGTCGATGACCTCCGGCATATCCAGGTCGTGGCGCTGGCCCATAGCGAAGTCATTCGGATCGTGCGCCGGCGTGATCTTCACCGCGCCGGTACCGAACTCGCGGTCCACGTAGTCATCGGCGATGACCTGAATCTTCAGGTCCTCGCGGAACGGGTGGTCCAGAACCTTGCCCACCAGGTGCGTGTAGCGCTCATCCTCCGGGTGCACGGCAATTGCCACGTCACCCAGCATCGTCTCCACACGAGTCGTCGCCACAACAATGGAGTCCTCCCCATCGCCGTAGCGGAAAGACACGAGCTCGCCTTCAGCGTCCTCGTACTTGACCTCAATATCCGAGATTGCAGTCTGCAGCACTGGCGACCAGTTGACCATGCGCTTGGCGCGGTAAATCAGGCCGCGGTCAAACAGTTCCTTAAAAATCGTCTGAACCGCACGGGACAGGCCCTCGTCCAGAGTGAAGCGCTCACGTGACCAATCCAGGGAGTCACCAATCTGGCGCATCTGGTTGCCGATACGTCCGCCGTAATCGTGCTTCCACTCCCAGACCTTCTCCACGAATTCCTCGCGGCCGTAATCGAAGCGGTCCTTACCTTCGGACTCCTTCAGCATCGCCTCGACCTTGGTCTGCGTTGCGATACCCGCGTGGTCCATACCCGGCAGCCACAGCACCTCGTAGCCCTGCATGCGCTTACGGCGCACCAGCGCATCCATCAAAGTGTGGTCCAGTGCGTGGCCCATGTGCAGCTGACCCGTCACATTCGGCGGGGGCAGCACAATAGAGTAAGCCGGCTTGGAGCTAGACGGATCAGCCTCGAAATAGCCAGCGTCTACCCAGCCCTGGTACAGGTCCGACTCCACGTCAGCCGGGTTCCACGACTTGGGCAACTTATCTGCTCTGTTTAGGTCCACGTTGTTCTCAGTCACGCGTCACATCTTAGCGCCTTGCCCGGATTTGGTTTTCCAGGGGCTTTACGACGGCCCTTGCGCCCCACCCATATCTGCCATCAGCGACTTATACACCGCCTAATTCAAGCCTTTCTCCCGCTCCGAGCCAAACCGCGATTACCGCGCAAAATAAAAACGCTCTCTTGTGAAATCATCACAAGAGAGCGCCTCTAAACGGCCGTTGAACAGCTCTTAGACCAGCAGGTCCTTAACAGCCTCGCGCTCTTCGCGCAGTGCCTTGACGTTGCGCTCGATGCCAGCGCGCTGAACCTCGGAGAGATCCAGGCCCTCAACGCGAACCCACTCGCCGTCCTTGGCGTAGCACGGAACACCAGCGACCAGGCCCTCGTCGATGCCGTAGGAGCCATCGGACGGAAGGGCGACAGAGACCCACTCGCCCTCTGGGGTACCCGTGACCCAGTCACGCATGTGGTCAACTGCGGCTGCGGCAGCGGAAGCTGCGGAGGAGGAACCACGGACCTCGATGATTTCTGCGCCACGCTTGGCGACACGCGGAATGAAGTCCTGCTCGACCCACGCAGCGTCCACCTTGTCGGAGACCTTCTCGCCTGCAATGGTGGCGTAGGTGATGTCCGGGAACTGGTCTGCGGAGTGGTTACCCCAGACAATCATGTTCTTGATCTCAGTGGTCGGAACACCAATCTTTTCCGACAGCTGAGACAGGGAACGGTTGTGGTCCAGGCGCATCATGGCGGTGAAGCGCTCTGCCGGGATGTCCTTAGCGTGGGATGCGGCAATCATGGTGTTGGTGTTGGCCGGGTTGCCGACAACCAGAACCTTGATGTCGTCTGCTGCGTGATCATTCAGTGCAGCACCCTGCGGGCCGAAGATCTTGCCGTTGGCGCCCAGCAGTGCGGAGCGCTCCTCGCCCTTGCCGCGCGGCTTTGCACCGACCAGGAAGGCGGCGTTGGCACCGTCGAATGCCTTTGCCGGATCATCGGTGATGTTGATGCCAGTCAGAAGCGGGAAGGCGGAGTCAAACAGCTCCATGGCGACGCCTTCGGTGGCGTGCAGCGCCGGAGTGATCTCCAGCAGGTTCAACTCAACCGGGGTCTCAGGGCCGAAAACCGAACCGCTGGCAATGCGGAAGAGCAGGGAGTAAGCGATCTGTCCGGCGGCGCCGGTAACTGCAACCTTTACGGGAGTCTTGTTCACTTCAGGCCTTTCTCGAGAGAGAATCAATTCGCTGCCCACTCTAATGCGACTACAGAATTGGCGCAGACGGGGGCGATGCGCTCAGGCCATTTCTGAAAAACGGATAGCATTAGGCATGACTTACGGTCGTGTACTCATTTCACTAGAAAGAAGTCCGCGACTGACCAATTTCACCCCCGTTAGATAGCCAAAACCCCTTAGTCTCTCTCTAGTCCAAGCAAAGGATTTTCATGAAGTCTCCAGGCTCCTCTGATGCAATCCCCCATGCAGTCTTGGTGGCAGCACTTCAAGAATTCACCGCAAAGGGGTATGCAGATGCCCGTTTGGATGCCATTGCTGCCGCCTCTGGTGTCTCCAAGCGCATGCTTCACTACCACTGTGGTGACAAGTTGGGACTCTACAGGGCGACGTGGGCACATGTGCTGGAGACCGTAAGGCCTGACGACGACGACCTGCGCCCGCACTCCAATGTGCCGGTGGAAGCCCTGCAGCATGTGGTCGGTGTTATCTATGACTACTTCTCGGCGAACCCGCTCGCCGTGCGGTTCATCATCCAGGAAAACCTACATCCGGTCCTGCCGCTAGAAGGCGTGACTGGGCTTGGTGGTCAGAGCCCAATTGTTTTGGAGTTTGACCGCATCTTGTTGCTCGGCCGCGATTACGGTGCATTCCGCACTGACATTTCCGCACTTGATCTTTATATTCTCGTGCTCTCACTGGCCACCTTCCCCACCCTGCACCAACGGACTTTTGAAAACCTCTACGGCATTGAAATGCAGTCGACGGTGCTGTCGGACAAGCTGCGTGAGTTCGCACAGGACACCGTGACCAGCCTGTTGACATCCTCGCCTCGCAACGAACCGGGAAGCTCGTACACTTCCTTGCTGGCCTCCCATGGCGCGAACTCGTCCGCGCTTGGCGCAGAGGTCTATGGCGATCAGCCCAACCCAGAGACTCAGGACTTGGCTGCTGATGATGCCCCGGATTACCGCGACATCTACGGCATGGACGACTAGGGCTCCCCACAGACATCAAAACCCGGTTAGAGCAGGCGCTCTAACCGGGTTTTCAGCTACCTTTACGCAGTCTTCTTGTCCGCGCTGCGTTCAACGAGTTCTGGCGCTGCACCGTCCGTGATGCATTCCTTGTGGACAATGACCTCCGCAACGTCGTCACGCTCTGGTACGTCGAACATCACGGGAACCAAGATTTCTTCCATGATGCCGCGCAGACCACGGGCGCCGGTATTGCGGCTAATCGCCTTGGCAGCAATGGCGCGCAGTGCCTCGTCGTCGATGGTGAGGCGCACACCATCCATGTCGAACAGGTGCTGGTATTGGCGGACCAGGGAGTTCTTGGGCTCGGTGAGTACGCGAACCAGCGCGTCCTCATCGAGGTTGGTGACCGATGCGATAACGGGCAGGCGGCCAATGAACTCGGGAATCAGGCCGAATCGAACGAGGTCCTCCGGCAGCACGTCGCGGAATGGATCCTTCATGTCCTCGTCGTTAGCCGAGGTGACATCTGCTCCGAAGCCCAGGCCCTTCTTGCCGACTCGCTCCTGAACGACCTTTTCCAGACCGGCAAACGCACCGGCGACGATGAACAGGACGTTGGAAGTGTCGAACTGAATGAACTCCTGGTTCGGCAGCTTGCGCCCACCCTGCGGGGGCACGGCGGCTACGGTTCCCTCGAGAATCTTCAGCAGCGCCTGCTGCACACCTTCACCGGAGACATCGCGAGTGATGGAAGTGTTCTCGGACTTGCGCGAAATCTTGTCAATCTCATCGACGTAAATGATGCCGCGCTGTGCCTTCTCGACGTCGAAATCAGTCGCCTGCAGCAGCTTCAGCAGGATGTTCTCCACGTCCTCACCGACATAGCCGGCCTCGGTCAGGCTGGTGGCGTCAGCAATCGCGAACGGCACATCCAGCTTGCGAGCCAGTGTCTGCGCGAGGTACGTCTTGCCGCAGCCAGTCGGCCCCAGCAAGAGGATGTTCGACTTCTGCAGCTCGACGTCGTTGTCCGACTTGGTCTCCGCAGCACGAAGGCGCTTGTAGTGGTTGTAGACCGCTACCGCTAGGGTGCGCTTAGCCATGTCCTGGCCGATGACGTACTCATCGAGGAAGTCTCGAATTTCCATCGGCCGCGGCAGGCGGTCGTCGTTGCCAGTTGCCTCGCCGCCGGTGTTGAGCTCCTCTTCGATGATCTCGTTGCAGAGCTCGATGCACTCATTACAGATGTACACACCAGGTCCGGCAATCAGCTTCTTGACCTGCTTCTGACTCTTTCCACAGAAAGAGCACTTCAGCAAATCCGCACTTTCTTGCATACGCGCCATGAGGCTCCCGCCGCCGCCTTTCCGCTTCGTTGCCAATAATTGCTTCAGACCAGCCTACCGTGAGTGTGCGCAATTACCGGCTTCCACGCCAGGGCGAGGCGAATTTCACGCAATCTCGCTCGGCGCTTTACGACGGCCAGTGCGCAGCACGCCAGAGAGACCATGTCCCCTTTTAAGCGTTGTGCTTGCGGTACTCGAAGACCTGGTCGATGATGCCGTACTCGACGGCCTCTTCAGCGGTCAGGATCTTGTCACGGTCGGTGTCCTTGCGGATCTGCTCTGCAGTGCGACCGGAGTGGCGAGCCAGAGTCTCCTCCATCAGCTTGCGCATGCGCTCGATCTCGTTCGCCTGAATCTCCAGGTCGGAAACCTGGCCCTGGATACCCTGGGTGGCCGGCTGGTGAATGAGCACGCGCGCATTCGGCAGAGCTGCACGCTTACCCGGTGCACCCGCAGCGAGCAGGACGGCTGCCGCGGAAGCAGCCTGGCCCAGGCACACCGTCTGCACGTCGGGACGCACGTACTGCATCGTGTCGTAGATGGCCATCAGCGACGTGAAGGAGCCACCTGGGGAGTTGATGTACATCGTGATGTCACGATCCGGGTCCAGCCCCTCGAGCACCAGCAGCTGCGCCATGATGTCGTTAGCGGCAGTATCGTCGACCTGGGAGCCGAGGAAGATAATGCGCTCTTCGAAGAGCTTGTTGTATGGGTTGGATTCCTTAGCACCAAAGCTGGAGTGCTCCACGAAAGAAGGAAGCACGTAGCGCGACTGCGGCATCTGCATATTGTTCATCTCCATGTTGATTAAATCGCCTCTAATTATTCGCTACTGTCCGCTTTTAGCGTGCGGTGTCCTTGAGGGCGGTCACGACGTGGTCAACCAGGCCGTATTCCTTAGCCTCAGCTGCGGTAAACCAGCGGTCGCGGTCCGAGTCTTCCTCAATGCGCTCAACCGGCTGACCGGTGTGCTGCGCGATCAGACGAGCCATCTCCTTCTTGGTGGCAGCGAACTGCTCAGCCTGAATGGTGATGTCGGATGCGGTTCCGCCGATACCTGCAGATGGCTGGTGCATCATAATGCGGGCGTGCGGCAGCGCGTAACGCTTGCCCTTAGCACCTGCGGCGAGCAGGAACTGGCCCATGGAAGCTGCCAAGCCCATGCCGTAGGTAGCCACGTCGCACGGAACAAACTGCATGGTGTCGTAAATGGCCATGCCGGCGGTGACGGAGCCACCCGGGGAGTTGATGTACAGCGAGATATCCGCCTCTGGGTCCTCAGCTGCCAGGAGCAGCATCTGACCGCAGAGCTTGTTGGCAATCTCGTCGTCGACCTGCTCACCCAGCCAAATAATGCGCTCCTTGAGCAGCTTGTCGAAAACCGTGTTCGTCGACATCTGGGCGTTATCGCTCATCGGTGTACTCCTTTTTCGTACGTGTGCGAGTTTTGTCGTTCATTAGAGGGTAACGAAAAGGGCCGCCCCTTTGTTTCGGGAACGGCCCTTGTTCGCTATAAGCGTTGCGTCATGTCGAACGCGCCGCGCTAATTGCGGGGCTTACTCAGCGGAGGTGTCCTCAGCCTTGTCGGACTCAGCCTTCTCAGCCTCCGGCTCGACCTCACCGAAGTACTCGTTCAGGTCGATTTCGTTGCCCTCGGTGTCCTTGGCGGAAGCCTTCAGGATCGAGGTAGCCAGAGCCTTGCCGCGGCGAACGTCTGCGAACAGGTTGCCGAGCTGGCCGGACTGCTGAATCTGCTGGATGAACTGGTTCGGGTCCATGCCGTAAGACTGAGCAGTGAACAGGATGTGGTCGGTGAGTTCCTGCTGAGAAACATCCGGCTGGATCTCTTCAGCCAGTGCGTCCAGGAACAGCTGGGTGCGGACAGCTTCCTCAGCGGACTTCTTGGAGTCCTCGTCGAACTGCTCACGGGTGGTGCCCTGTGCCTCCAGCATGGAGTTCAGAACCTTCTCGTCGCCGCCGAACTGACCCAGCAGCTGCTGCAGCTGGCCCTCGACCTGCTCCTTGACAACACCCTCCGGCAGAGCGATGGTGGTCTGCTCCATAGCGGCAGCCAGAACCTTGTCGCGAACCTGCTGAGCCTGCTCACCCTTCTTGGTGTTCTCAACCTGGCGAGCCAAATCTTCCTTCAGCTCGTCGATGGTGTCGAACTCGGAAGCCATCTGAGCGAAGTCGTCGTCAGCTTCCGGCAGCTCGCGGACCTTGACGGACTGAACGGTAACGGTGACCTGAGCGTCCTCGCCCTCGTGCTCGCCAGCAACCAGCTTGGTGGTGAACTCCTTGGACTCGCCCTGGGACAGGCCGACAACAGCGTCATCCAGGCCGTCAATCAGGTCATCGGAGCCGACCTGGTAGGACAGGCCCTCGGTGGAGGCCTCTTCCAGCTCTTCGCCGTCGATGGTGGCGGACAGGTCGATGGAGACGAAGTCGTCCTTTTCGACTGCACGCTCGACGCCGGTCAGGGTGCCGAAACGAGCGAGCAGGTTCTGCAGCTCAGCCTCAACAGCTTCGTCGTCGGCGACCAGCGGATCAACCTCAACTGCGATGTCCTCGAACTTCGGCAGCTCAATCTCCGGACGGACGTCGACCTCAGCGGTGAACTCAACGAGCTCGCCGTCTTCCAGCTTGGTGATGTCGACCTCAGGCTGACCGATAACCTTCAGGTCCTCCTCGCGAACGACCTCGTCGTAGCGGGACGGAACCATGTCGTTGAGCACCTGCTCCAGGATTGGGCCGCGGCCGAAGCGGGCCTCAATCAACTTTGCAGGTGCCTTGCCCTTACGGAAGCCCGGAATCTGGACCTGCTGAGCCAGTGCCTTGTAGGCGTTGTCGAACTCTGGCTTCAGCTCGTCAAACGGGACCTCGACGGTAATCTTCACTCGGGTCTCATTGAGCTTCTCAACGGAAGACTTCACTGGTGCACTCTCCTGCAACTCGATGATTAATTCATAGACCACGGGAGTGCCCGTGATACTGGTCGGGGTAGCGGGATTTGAACCCACGGCCTTCCGCTCCCAAAGCGGACGCGCTACCAAGCTGCGCCATACCCCGTATGCGTCATTCGAAACCTAGCAGAAACCCCTTTGGAGCATCTGCACCGGGGCCCTCATAGGCGCGAAATCGCGTTTCCACAACGGACCCGTATAGATTTACCTGACGATTAATGAAATCACAAAACCACGCGTTCAACCAGGCTAATGCTCTGTCTGAAAACGCTTTACGACGCCATCGAGAGCCAACCTGCCAACTACTACCGGTTTCATGAAAACCATGCATATCACAGGGCGTTTGCATCACCTCGGCACTGCTTTTGGCGGCCTCGTTTACTGCAAACACTCCATTCGTCGGCCGACTCCCCAAAGAAGCCGCCTAAAACGACTGCCCCTTTGTTGAGTCGTGTGACAGTGTAATCAACGGCTATACGCCTGTTTCATATACCCCATATTGCTTTAGTTTCATTTTCTGTTTTTCCCGGCCACAGCCACTTTTCTTTAAATCCTTCGAGAAAAACCTGGCATCGATTTTTGTATGTGCGCTTTAACGAGTTAATATGCCTTGTACCAAGACACGGTCTGGTTGAGGCGAGTGCGCATCTAAACCGGATTTCTGTCTATGGGGATGTCGTATAGTGGCTAATACCTCAGCCTTCCAAGCTGAAGACGCGGGTTCGATTCCCGTCATCCCCTCCATGTGAAAGCACCCTCCGGCCAGCGTCGGAGGGTGTTCTTCTTTTTGACGGGATCCGTCCCGAAATCCGTCACAGGCATGTCACGACCGCGTGCGCGCGTCACGGTTTCATACAGCGTCGGTAACAAGTCGGTGGCACTGTCATGTCGGGTCTTTTGCCGTCGTCACGCACAACTAGTCCCGGCGGCATGAATCCTCGCATCATCGACAAGGACACCGGCGTCGAGCTGTGGACCGTCGCCGAATGCGCGGAGTTCACCGGTACCGCGCGCGGCACGTTCACCAGCTATGCGGGCCGTGGCAAAGCGCCGGTGCCGGCGGCGAAGCTCCACGGGCTGAACCCGCGGAACTCCGACGACGTGCGCGAGTGGCAGAAAGGCCACGAGGCGAAGGGCAAGTAGCCGGCCCAATCTCGGACCGGTCAGCCCGGCATGACCGGTCAGCCCAAGTAGTGGGCGGCGACGACGTTGGCGATCTCGTCGGCGTCGTTGTGGGCGACGAGCACGCCGTGGCCGTGGCCCGGCAGCTCGATGAGCTCGCCGCCCATGACCGCCTGCATCGCGCGGCCGCCCGTGCCGGTCACCGCCGCATCGCGGTCGTAGTGGAGCAGCAGCGGCTTCGACTCGAGGGCGTCGCCGCTGAGTTCCACGGCAGCGCCCTGCCCCGGCCAGCCGAGGCATAGCTGCCCCGACGACAGCGCATCGGCGTTGAGGCGGAAGATGTCGCCGCCGGTGAACTGGTCGAGGTACGTGCGGGGAATGCGGGACGGGTCGGCGGCGGTGACGTTGTCGTTGCAGATGATCGCCCGCTCGATGGTTCCCATCGCCTCGGTCTGCGCCATCATGTCTTCCGGGGTCACGCCCTCGGGTAGTTCGGGGGTCTCCACCTCGCCGGTGACCACGGCGTCGGCGATGTCGGGCCACATGCTCTCCGAGTACGTCGCCGCGAAGGTCTGCTGCAGCAGCACCGACTGATTGCCGGCGCCGGGGCGCATCAGGTTCGCCGCGAAGGAATGGCTGCGCCACGCGACGGGCAGAACGCCGTCGGCCAGCTGCATGAACGCCTCCGGGTCGTCGGCGAAGGCGGCGGGCACGTCGCCCACCTGCGTCGGCGGCGGGTAGACCTGACCCGGCGCGCCAACCTCCTCGTTGATGCGCTGCGACCAGCGCGCGTACACCTGCAGGGCGGTGGTGCCCAGGCCGTACTCGTCGTCACGGTCGGCGATCCACTGGAACATCGCGTTGAGAGCCTCGCGGCGCCACGGCTCGCGCGAGTCTCCGAGCCGAAAGTAACGGTCGGCAGGATCGACCGAGGAATCCAGCACCATCCGGCCCGTCTTGTCCGGGAACAGGGTCGCGTACGTGCTCATCAGATCCGTGCCGTAGGACAGGCCGTAGAGGTGCATGACGTCCTGGCCGAGCACGTCGCGGACATGGTTGAGATCGCGAGCGGTGTTCTCCGTGGTGATGGTCGCCGCGTATCCCGGTTCATTGGCTTCGCAGGAGGCGTACATCGCGCCGACCTGCCCGGAGAGCAGACCCGTCATCGGGATGTCCGCCACGTTGCAGTTCAGCGGGGTGCCCCAGGCCAGGCCGCGCGGCTCGACGGCGATGAGGTCGAAGTGCTCCCGGACGGCGGTCGGCATCCTCACGGCCTCGTCGGAGAACATTCCCAACGCGTCGCCGCCGGGGCCGCCCGGATTGCCTGCGATGACGCCACGGCGCTCCCCCGTCGCCGGAACCCGGCTGACAGTGAGGGAAATCGTCGCGCCCTCCGGGTCGGAATAATCACGTGGCACGTCGATGTCCGCGCACACGGTGCCCGGCGCGGTCATCGCCGCGGTCGGGCACGCGCCCCAGTCCAACCCGCCGAGATCGGCCGGACCGGCGGAGCCGCCGGCCGACGCCTGCGGCACCGACAGCAACGTGCCCGCCAGCGCGAGCGCCGTGACCGGGGCCAACGCCCTGCGGACGAAGGACGTCCGGGACGACGGGGCCGCTGAGACTCGGCTCGCGGACCGGGCCTCGGCACCGGTCTCCACAGAGGAGACGGCGGGGGACGCTGCGCCGAATGCGGCGGGGGACAACTTCTTCGTGGGGCGCACGGGGATAAACACCTTTCATCGACTGCAACGAACGGTATCAAACCGTAACGCCGACCGCACGCCGTTCAAGGCACGAAGATTAAGGCACCGGCCGCACGCTGTTCAACGCACGGAGATCAGGGCACGGACCGCACCCGGTACACCAGCACCGCACCGACGGCGGTGAGCGCGCCCGCGAAAACGTACAGGCCGGGGTACCCGCCGAGGTTCGCCAACGCGAAGGCGGCGAGCACCGGGGCGGCCATGTTCGGGCCGGCGACGGCGAGGTTCATGACGCCCACGTCACGCCCGCGCTCATCGGCCTTGGGCAGCACCTGGTTGATCAGGGCCTGATCGACGGCCATGAACACGCCCCACGACAGACCCAACAGCACCGCCGCGCCGACGACCATGGCGAAGCTCCCGGCGAACGCCATGATCGCGCAGGCCCCGGCGACGCCCATCGACGACAACGCCACGAACACCCGGCGCTTGCCCATCTTGTCGGACACTTTGCCCGACAGGATCGCGGTGACGATGACGCACAGGGCATACGCGCCGGTGAGGACGAGTACGCCGGCATCCGGATCGGGGTGGCCGATGTGATCGCGCAGGTAATAGAACAGGTAGAACAACGCGACCGAGTTGCCCGTGGTCACCAGGAACCGGGCGATGAACACCCACGTGAAGTCGCGGTAGAGCCCTCCGGGCACCTCGGCGACGGCGGGCACCACGGCGTCAGCGTCCCCGCCGGCGTCGTCAAGCACCGGAGATGCGGCCGCCTGCGACCGCACCCGGGACACGTCGCGGAAGCCCGGCAGGAACTGGCCGATGAGCACCAGCAGCAGCGCCGCGGTGACGATGTACGCCAGCCCCAGGTCGAACACCGTGGCCACGACGGTGCCCAGCACCACGCCGAGGGTGTACGTCAGCCCCAGCACACCCGAGACCACGCCGTACTGATTGTCCGGCACCGTATCCGGCGCCACCGCCTGGGCCGCGTTGATTGACGCCGCGATGGCCAGCTGGAACACCGCCCACCCGATGGTCAACGCCATGAAGCCCGGCGCGGCGCCCAGGAACACCAGCGACCCGGCCGCCGCCAGCCCGCCGAAGAGGATCCACGGGGCGCGGCGGCCCCAGCGCGTGTCCGTGCGGTCCGACAACCACCCGGCCAGCGGATGCCCGATGATGGAGAAGAACCCGCCGACCGCCATGAGGAGCGCGAACTTCTCCTCCTTCTCCCCCGGATGCCAGATGAGGATCTGCTGCGCCAACAACAGCTGCGTCGGCGCTGCCCACGAGATGTTCTGCCCCAGGTACAGCAGGCCGTACCGCACGATCCAGCCGGTGGTCACCGGCGTGCGCTGGGCGGGGTCGGCGGTGAAACGCCCGACGTCGGAGATGGCGCGTTCGGAGGAGCCGGCGTGTTCGGAGGAGCTCATCCCTGCACCCCATCCGGCTCCGGCGGCTGCGCCCGCACGTTGGGGTCGGTGTGTTCGTCCGCGACGGGGTAACGACGGCCTGCGGTGTAGCGCCGGTGCAGCTCCGGGGTGATCCGCCCGGTGCGGGCCAGCTCGGCCAGCAGGTGGCCCGACGGCTTCATCGTCCGTTCCTGCGTCTCGTAGTCCAGGTGGACGATGCCGAATCGCGGCTCTTCGCCGTCGGCCCATTCCCAGTTGTCCACGAAGCACCAGTGGTACCAGCGCTCGATGGGCACGTCCGACTCGGCGATGGCCCGCAGGTGCTCCAGGATGAACCGCGGCCGGAACGACTCCAGCCTGCGGTCGGCAGCCCCGGCGTCCGGGTTGGCGTAGTCCCCGGCCGGATTCGGCTTTTCGACGCCCGCGTCCACGCCACCGACCGACAGCTCCAGATCGCCGAGATCGCAGGTGCCGTTTTCGGTGATCCAGACCGGTCCGCCGAAACGCTCGTTCAGGTCGCGGGCGCATTCGACCAGGCCCTCGGGGTGGATTTCCCACCCGAGGTCGTTGACCGGAGCCCCGACGAAGGTGCCGTCGTCGAACTTGTCGACGGCCGTGCGCGAGTAGTAGTTCAGGCCCAGGAAGTCGTGGTGGCGGCCCGACGGCAACCCGCGGCCGACCTTCGCCCCGCCCAGCAGCGGATGGAACTTCCCCGCCAGATGCGCGTCGGCGACGATGTCCTGGAACAGATGCCGATTGATCCGCGCCAGGCCGCGGTGGATGGGGTTGCGCGGATTGCGCGGCGCGAACGCCCGTGCGTGGTGGGCGATGCCGACCTTCGCCCGATCCCCCTGGATGCCGTGGATGACCTCGTAACCGCGGATGTGGGACACCGCCATGTTGCGCAGCACGGCCATCGTGTCGCCCCACGAGCGGTTGCCCGGCGGGCCCGAGCGGAACATGTGCGCCTGGGTGGCGTACACGTTCGGCTCGTTGACGGTGATCCACTCGTCGACGAGGTCGTCGAGCGCCCGCACGGTCGTCTCCGCATAGCGCAGGAAAGCCGCCGGCGATTCATCGGAGGTGAAGCCGCCGCGCCGAGCGAACCAGAGCGGATTGACGAAGTGATGGAGCGTCACCAGCGGACGAATCCCCTTGTCCCGCAGGTCGGCAATCTCCTCACGGTAGCGATCCAGCACCGCATGGTCGAACTCCCCCGGCCGCGGTTCGATACGCGCCCACTCCACGCCGATGCGAGCGATGGGCAGACCCAGCGACGCCATGAGCTCGTTGTCCTCCCGCCACCGGTTCCAGTGGTCGGTGGCGCGCAGCGGGGTCGAACCATCGGCGATGTTGCCGGGCTCGCGGGCCCAATCGAACCAGTCGTTGTTCTCGTCACCGCCCTCGATCTGCCCGGCGGCCGACGCCGTGCCGATCAGCAGACCCCGCAGATCGACGTCGTGATGCAACGGCTTCGCGAGCGGCGACGTGCGCGGCTGAGGATGGAGAGTTCGGTCATTGGCAGGCACATTGGTTGACATGCCGACATCCTATGTCACACATCACGCCTAGTTTTTGGTTTTCAAACAAAATATTATGGGTTTCGCGCGTCGACGGGGTCGTCGTAAAGCAACCGAGTAGAGCAACCGGATCGTTCGCGAAAAATCCGCTCCCCCTGGAACGAATCGGAGCCCCGGCCCGTTGTTGACGATGTCCCCCCCCAAAAAAAATCAAAAATCACGTTAGGAACCCCACTTGTCAGCCTTCTAAGCTGAAGACGCGGGTTCGATTCCCGTCATCCCCTCCACGCAACCGGGCGCATTGCTCCCGGTTTTTACTTTCTGAGCCGACGTCCGGGGACCAGAAATTCTTCTGACCTCTGTTCAGGATCCAGTGCTACGGGTACTCTGGGCACCATGAAGCCCACCATTATCGATGCCGATACTGGACACGAACTATGGACCGCGGTCGAATGCGCTGCTTTTTCCGGCACCGCACGTGGCACTTTCACCAGCTACGCTGGCCGCAAGAAGGCTCCTGAACCCGTCGCGAAGCTTCATGGGTTGACCCTGTGGGATTCCGAAGAAGTTCGCGCATGGCACGCCAATCGGAAGAGCCGCACCAAGAGCACCGACTCCGCCGAATCATAGATACCTACCCATACCCAATCATTTCCTGGTTCCCGAGCTACATCTGTCGGACAGATATGTAAGCTCGGGAACTTTTTTCGCTCTACATGCGTTATCTCAAGTAATTACAAGCAGTACCCGCAATTTCCTTTTTGGAGGCCTAGCCCATGGGGGCTTTAATCCTGATCGCGATCACCGTCGGCGGCGCAATTATCATCGCGTCGATGGCTCAAAACCGCTCTAACAGGGCCTTTGATGCTCGCCAGAACAATCAATTGGAAGACGCCGTCGCAGACGCCCGCCGATGGATTGAGCGACTGGGCTCACAGGTATTGAACCTGGCTGGCACCGATTCGGCTTCCACGCAGGCTCTTGCTGACGCATCCGAGCGCTACAATGCCGCTTCCTCGCAGATTTCTACTGCGCGCACCCCGGCACAGGCGCGAATGGCCCGCGAATCGGCGCTGGAGGGCCTGCACTACATCAATGCGGCTCGCGAAATTATGGGCCTGCCGGCGGGGCCGACACTGCCACCGCTGGAGGGGCAGAAGGCCGCTGGTTCTGTGACCGAAACTCGCACCATTGAGCACGAAGGCCACTCGGTTACCGCCTCTCCATACGCCACCCCGGAAACTCCGAACTACTACCCCGGTGGTCGTGTCGCTGGCCGTCCGGTTCCGGCCGGTTGGTACTCCGAGCCATGGTGGAAGTCCGCGCTCCGCACCGGTGTCTGGACCGCAGGCTCGATGCTGCTGTTCTCTACCCTCTTCCACGGTATGGCCGGTGTTGCCTACGGCGCTGATGAGTTCGCCAGCGGCATGGGCACCGGCGCTGACGACTTCGGCGGCACCGAGGACTTTGGTTCCGATGACTTCGGTGGAGACGATTTCGGTGGCGATGACCTTGGCGGCGGCGACTTCGGTGGGGGTGCCGCTGATGCTGGTGACGCAGGCGACGGTGGCGGCTTCTTCGACGGCCTCTTCGGCGGCGGCGATGGTGGCAGCGACGGTGGCGGGTTCTTCGACGGAGGATTCGACGGCTTCGATATTTAGGAAAAGCCCGGCGCCGCTATTTCGCTCGATTCGCAAAAGGATCGACAGTGCCGTCTGTCTGGGGCCGATACTCAATTTTTCTGGCGGCAAGTCTCCCAGCTTCCTCGCCAAGGATGCTGCTAATTAAAGCAACAGCCATATCCATACCTGCTGCAACTCCTGATGAGCTCCACCGATTACCGTCTTCAACCCATCGGGCTTCTTTCACCCACGTCACTTCGTTTCCGAACGAGGTAGCCCAATTAAAAGCCAACTTATTACTAGTTGCTCGCTTTCCTTCAAGTAGCCCAGCCGCAGCTAGCAGTGCCGACCCCGTGCAGACCGATGCCACTAACCGCGCCCGGGACCCGATGTGCTTAAGCCAGTCCAAAAACTCTGCATCCTCAACTAGTGTTCTGCTCCCTGCTCCACCGGGCACCAGGAGAATATCGACTGCCTCGAGTTCAGCGGTGCAGCGCGTGGCGATAACCTCCGCCCCCTGAGCGCTGGTTATCGAACCGGCAATGTCGGCGACATATTCGACCTCAATCTCTGGGACATGACCAAAAAGGCCAACCGGCCCAAAAACGTCTAAGAGTTCGAACCCGGGGAACAGTACAACAGTTACTCGGCGGTGTGCTTCCGGATTTGCCATAGGCCAATTCCTACTCCGCCTAAGCACACGATAGGGGCTGTTTCCAGAATATTCTGGAAACAG
>NZ_KV810602.1:0-17187 GCF_001812845.1 Corynebacterium sp. HMSC065H09 | reverse complement strand
CTGTTTCCAGAATATTCTGGAAACAGCCCCTATCCTTTCCTATACCTATCCCCCCAGATGGAGAACAGTGGCCTCTTAAGCCTTCGGCAGCTCCGGGGCAACGCCAGTCTTTTCGTACTCTGCCAGGATGTCAATGCGGCGCTGGTGGCGCTCCTCCTCGCTCCACGGCTGGGAGACGAAAGCATCGACGATGGCCAGAGCCTCTTCCTCAGAGTGCATACGACCGCCGAGGCCAATCAGCTGAGCATTGTTGTGCTCGCGGGCAAGCTTTGCGGTCTCCACCGACCAAGCCAGCGCACAACGAGCGCCCTTGACCTTGTTAGCAGCGATCTGCTCGCCGTTGCCGGAACCGCCGAGCACGATGCCCAGGCTGCCCGGATCGGCGACGGTACGGGAAGCCGCCTCAATGCAGAATGCTGGGTAGTCATCTGCAGGGTCGTAGGTGTGAGCGCCGCAGTCAACGACGTCGTGGCCAGCCTTTTCCAGGTGGGCCTTAATCAGGTTCTTCATCTCAAAACCGGCGTGGTCTGCACCAAGGTAAATACGCATGGCAGCAAGTTTAGCGGTTCCCACGGATTCCACGGCGCCTGCACCCGTTTTAGGTATTGCTTGACGACGTCTCCTGCGCAGCCGAATAGGGTGAAAAGTGACTGTATTTGCGTTTCAGCACGTCTTCGAAACCGGAAATTGGGTGCTTTTACCGTGTCTCCTGCGCCGCAAGCTCACTTCCAAGTCGATCCTGAAGCCCATGGCTCCCATGGGAATCATCACGCACCGGTGGTGCGAACGGTTCGGCATGACATCAACAAGAAACCATTTATCGTCATTTGGGAGGTCACGCGGGCTTGTGGCCTAGTTTGCAAGCACTGCCGTGCAGATGCACAGCACGAGCCGCATCCTCACCAGCTTTCGACCACCGAGGGCAAGATGCTGCTGGAGACCTTGGCGTCGTATAGCAAGCCGAAGCCACTTGTGGTGCTCACCGGCGGCGACCCTTTTGAGCGTGATGACCTGGAAGAATTGGTGCGATTCGGCACGGAGCAGGGCCTGAATATGTCGCTATCTCCATCGGTGACGCCGCGGCTCACGCCAGAGCGGATTCAGTCACTGCGTGAGGCCGGTGGCAAGGCGATGTCGATGTCGCTCGATGGCGCGACTGCCCAGACCCATGACAAGTTCCGTGGATTTTCGGGCACTTTTGAAAAGACGCTCGAAATGGCTCCGCACATCAACGAGGCCGGTTACCGGCTGCAGATTAACTCGACCCTGACCAAGGGAAATATTCATGAGGCGCCAGCGCTGCTGAAGACTGTCATGGAGATGCAGGCCAAGATGTGGTACGTCTTTTTCCTCGTTCCCACAGGTCGCGGTGCGGATTTGGGCGCATTGTCACCGGAGGAACGCGAGGACGTTCTGCACTGGTTGTCTGATGTCTCCAACCGAATTGCCATTAAGACGACGGAGGCGCCGCAGTATCGGCGCGTCGTCATGCAGCAGGAGGAAGCGAAGGAAAAGGGGCTGCCACCCTATGAGGGCGGCGAGCTCTACCGTTACTTGACCGAGGAAACGACAAAGCTGCTCGGTGCTGTGCCGGAAAAGCCACGTCGCCCGCGCTCCCCCATGGCCGTCAATTCCGGGTCAGGTTTTGCCTTCATTGACCACATCGGCGACGTCTACCCCAATGGCTTCCTGCCGCTTCACTGCGGAAATGTGAAGGCCACGCCATTCCAGGAAATCTATTCGAACTCGCCGGCGTTCAAGGCCCTTCGCGATCCGGACAATTGGCATGGAAAGTGCAGCGTCTGTGAATACCACAGCGTATGCGGTGGGTCCCGGTCGACAGCGTACGCGTTGACCGGGGATTACACCGCATCCGACCCGACCTGCATCTACATCCCGCCACGGTGGGCTGCCATGAGCGAAGAAGAACGGCAGGCCTCTACCGGGCAGAATGCTGGAGCCGGAGCGGGTCAGCTCTCCTAACTGCGCGCCCCAGCTGCTACTGCTTTCTTAGTCGAAGCGCGGGTCCTCAGTCCGGGAGCGCTTAATTTCGAAGAAGTACGGGTAGCTGGCGACGGCAACCGCGCCATCAAAAATCTTGCCCGCTTCTTCGCCGCGTGGGATGCGGGTCAGCACCGGGCCGAAGAAGGCAACGTCGTTGAGCTTGACCACCGGAGTGCCGACGTCGTTGCCGACCTCCTTCATGGCCTCTGCGTGGTTTTCACGCATGAGCTCATCAAACTCCGTAGTCAGGGCCTGGGCCAGGCGCTCTTCCGGCAGACCAACCTCTGCGAGGGCTTCCTTAATCAGCTCGTCGAATGCGTGCTCCGGCTCGTCGACATGCGCGTGGCGATCGATGCGGTTTTCGTTGTGGACCTTCGTGCCCAGCGCGGTGTAAAGCTTGTCGACGGCCTCCTGGCCATCCTGGGAGAACACGGCGTTGAACAGGCGTGCCGGGGTCCAGTTGCACTGCATCATGAACTTGTAATCTTCCGGCAGTTCATCGCGGCCTTCATTGAGCACCGACAGGCTCATCGGCTTCCACTCGATCTCGATGTCGCGGACCTTTTCGACTTCCTTAATCCAGCGCGACGTCACCCAGCAAAACGGGCAGGAAACGTCGAAGTAAAAAGTGACCTTGTCTCGATTGCTCATGTGAAAGTCCTCCTAAAGCATTGATTGACTTATCAACGACTATAGGGCGGAATTTTTCGGTTCGCATTCATGAATTCGGATGGGTCCGAAGTTCTATCGGGCCCGGTGCTAACTGACTCCCCCCCCATCGGACGCCGTCCAGATTGCTTACCTAGCCGTTCCAGGGCAAGCCCGTAGCCTCCAGGGAATCAGCGGCAGCTTCCAGGTAGGCAGGCCAGTCGGCGTAGTCCAGGAACTCCGAGCCCACCTCGTGGTCCATGGAGACCATCTTCCCCGAGCGCATGTCCAGACAGTAGTTGTTTCCGCCGAAGTCCATAACCAGCGGAATCCATGCCTCGTGATACCACTTGCCATCCGAGTCAGCGCTGTCCATGCCTTCGGCTTCAAAATCATCGAACTCGCCGTCCGCCTGCAGCTGAGTCCACAGCTTGTAGTCGTTCAGAATCGACTTCGGCGGTGCAATCCAGCCACCGTCCCACGGCTCACCGTCCACAGACGCGTGCCGCAGCCACGAAGCTCGCACGTAATCTGGCAGCTTTACTCCGAGGTCAGCCTCAAGCTGATCCAATTCCGCTTCTGTCGCCGGGGCCTCCAGGGCGTCGTCGCCAAGCTTTGCTTCAATGCGATCCCACGCCGCGTTGACCCGTTCAACCTTGCTTGCATCATCACTGAGTTCGTACATGAAACGAAGTGTATTCACGATCGGCTTTGCTCGCATGCCAAAGAAGCCAAAATCTCGCCCAATCGACCGCCCCAATCGGCTAGGAACGAGCTAGGAAGTCGAGGTCACCCCACCCACCCCGCTACTGCCCGATTCCCAATCCGGGGTCGTGGTTACACTTGTCGCATGACTTCCACGAACCTAACCAGGACCGAGGCCGCCGACCGTGCGGCCATGCTCGAGGTGTCCCACTACGACATCTCGCTCGACCTTACGACCGCACCGGTCGGTGGGCCGCACAGCGCACCAACATTCGCTTCCAAGACCACAATTTCTCTGAAAGCGAAGCGCGCTGGTTCCACCTTTATTGACCTGCGCGATGCAGTTGTCAAGAGTGTGACCATCGACGGCGTCGATGCCACGGAGGCCGCTCGTTATGCCAGCGAGACCGGCATTAACGTAGACCTGACCGAAGGTGACCACACCGTCGTTATCGATGCGGACTGTCGTTACACCAATAACGGCCAGGGCATTCACCGCTTCCAGGATCCCGCCGATGGCGAAACCTACCTGTACTCGCAGTTTGAAACTGCCGATGCCAAGCGCGTGTTCGCCTGCTTTGACCAGCCGGATTTGAAGGCGACGTACTCCATCCACGTCGTGGCGCCGAAGGGCTGGAAGGTTATTTCCAACTCGGTAGCCAAGACCGGCACCACCACCGATGTCCACGGCAATGAGGCCGACACCTTCGACTTCTCAGTGGATGTTCCGCTGTCGACGTACCTCGTCGCAGTCTGTGCGGGCCCGTGGCACGAGGTCACTGACTCGTGGACCGGCACTGTCGCACCGCACCCGGAAACCCCTGCCGAGCACCAGCCGGACGGCGAGCTGACCATTCCGCTAGGAATCTACTGCCGCCAGTCCATCGCCGAGTACCTCGATGCCGACACTCTGTTCAAGGAGACCAAGGAAGGCTTCGACTTCTACGCCAAGCACTTCGGCGAGCCCTACCCGTTCGGCAAGTACGACCAGATCTTCTGCCCGGAATACAACATGGGTGCGATGGAAAACGCCGGCTGCGTGACCATCCGCGACGAGTACGTCTTTCGTTCCAAGCCCACCCATTACCTCTACGAGCGCCGCAACGACACCATCCTGCACGAGATGGCTCACATGTGGTTCGGCGATTTGGTCACCATGCAGTGGTGGGATGATCTCTGGCTCAACGAGTCCTTCGCTACCTGGTCGGCTGCCGCCGCACAGGTTGAGGTTTCCGATTACAGCCACGCCTGGACCACCTTCGCCAACGTAGAGAAGGCCTGGGCCTACAAGCAGGATCAGCTGCCGTCGACGCACCCGATTGCCGCCGATGCCAGCGACATTGACACCGTCGAGCAGAACTTCGACGGCATCACCTACGCCAAGGGCGCGTCCACCCTCAAGCAGCTGGCCGCCTACGTTGGTCAGGACGCCTTCCTCGCCGGTGCTCGTCTTCACTTTTCCCGCCACCGCTTTGGCAACGCCACCTTCGCGGATCTGTTGGAGGCGCTCTCCGAGGCCTCCGGTCGCGATCTGTCTGGCTGGGCCGATCAGTGGCTGACCACCACCGGCATCACCACCCTGGCGCCAGAGTTCCATCAAGAGGACGGCAAGTACACCTCCTTCGCAGTCACGCAGGAAGGCGCCGAGCCGGGTGCCGGTGAACTCCGTGATCACCGAATCGCAGTGGGCATCTACAACCTGCGCGGCACCGGCGCGGACGCTGTACTTGAGCGCACCAAGCGCGTCGAAATCGACGTCCGCGGTGCCCGCACCGAAGTCCCAGAACTAGTCGACACGCCAGTTGGCGACGTCGTGCTGGTTAACGACGACGACCTCACCTACAGCATGATTCGCCTGGACGAGGGCTCACTTGCCACCGTCATTGACAACATCGGCGCTTTCACCGATTCGATGGCACGCACACTGTGCTGGTCCGCCACCTGGCAGATGGTTCGCGCAGGCCAGATGCGCGCTCGTGACTTCGTCAACCTCGTGCTCCGCGGCATCCCGGGCGAGGACAAGCTCTCCGTCTTGGAGCGCGTCATCGCTCAGGCGGTCAGCGCTGTCAACGTCTACGCCGATCCACAGTGGGCCGACTCCACCGGACGCAATCTGCTGGCACAGGGCCTATTGGACTACGCGAAGAAGGAAACCGACGCCGACCGCGCCCTGGTTTTCGTTAACGCTCTGGCTACCGTGGGCTCGTCGAATAGCGACGTCATGGACGCACTGCGCGCCATCTACGCCGGCGACGCCGACAAGGCTGGCTTCCCCGCTGTCACTGTCGACACCGACATGCAGTGGCGCGCCCTGAAGTCTCTAGTTTCCGCCGGTCTCGAAGGCGAGAACGCCATCGCAGAGCTTGAAAAGACCGACAACTCAGCACTCGGCGCGCAGGCTGCCATCGCCTGCCGCGCCTCCGTGCCGACGCTCGCCAACAAGTCCCGCGTCTGGGCTGAGGCGACTGTCTCCGGCGACGACGCCCCATCGAACCTTGTCATTCGCCACCTGCTGGCCGGCTTCAACGCGCCGGGCTCGGGTGCAGTGCTCGCGCAGGCGCTTGACGACGACTCCCGTGCCACCATCAGCGCGGAGCAGTCGGCAACCTCGCTGTCGGAGCACTTCTTCGCTGTTGCCAACAGCTGGTGGAAGCAGTTCTCCTCCGAGACGGCCCAGACTCTCCTCGAGGGCTTCTACCCCACTTGGGAGATCAGCGAGTCGGCAATCGCGGCCGCTCAGCGCCTGCTCGACAGCGAGGAGACTGCGTCGCCGGTCAAGCGCATCATTTCTGAGCAGCAGTTCCTGGTGAAGCTCGCTCTCCGCGCCCGCGAGTTCGACGCGAAGTAACAAGTGATTTCGGCCGGCACTTTGGCCGTTATCGTTTTCGTGGCATCAAGTCGATAGACTTGGTGCCATGACAACTTCTCAGACGCTCTTTGACTCCGTCGGCGGCGAGGATGTCTTCAATCGCATCGTCCATGGTTTTTACACGCGCATGCGTTCCGATGACCTCATCGGCCCGATGTACCCCAGCGATGACTGGGAGGGCGCCGAGGATCGACTACGTATGTTTCTCGTCCAGTACTGGGGCGGGCCGCACACCTACAGCGAACAGCGTGGTCATCCGCGCCTGCGCATGCGCCACATGCCGTTTTCCATCGGCGAGGCCGAACGCGACCGCTGGCTGGAAATCATGAGCGCCTCACTCGCAGACATTTCCGATGACGAGCTCCCCCGCCCCCAGCGCGAAGCCATGTGGAACCACATGGTGCAGGTTGCTGACATGCTCATCAACCGCTTCGACGCGCAGTAGGAATTAGGCCCTGCGCCGCTAGTTCAGCAGCGGCAGTACGCCAAAGGACTCGAGCGTAAAGATCGAGCCAAACCGCCCATCCAGCCGGTGCCACCGTCCCTTTGCGGACACGCGCACCGGCTCTTTTTCATCCGGTTGCTCCGGGATGAAGCCCATCGTGCACAGCGCAAACACGTCCCGCATGGTCACGTCCACGACGCTTTTCGACGTCGCCTGCGACTGCCCCTCCCCTGTATCAACAGTGGCTTCACCGGTACCGCCGCTGACAGTGAGAACCTTTTGGTCCAGCAGAGACGGTGGCATGCCCATCGGGCCGGAAGATTCGACGGCGACCGCGCGCCCCTGCTTCTCGAGAGTCCGGAAAGCAGTCGCTGGAACATAGTCGACAACCTGCCATCCTTCCGGCACTGGCAGGAATCCCGGCCAGGAGGACGCCGACTGCGCATGCACGCGGTATGGCATCGCGGTGAGCGAAGCTTCTTTCTCCTCTTCGTCCTCAGCAGTTTTTGCCTGCGCAAAGGCACGCACTGCGATGTCTTTAATCTCCGCGGCGGTGACGATGATGTCGTCGGGAAGCGCGTGCAGCGCAATCGTGCGCATGGCGAGCGGGCCGATTGGGGTCTTCACCCATACCTGCGACATTGCGGGCGCAGCGTTAGGTGCCGACGAGGAACTGATACCAGCGGCGGCGGTCTTACGTGCTCGGATGCGTAGCAACGTGCTCTCGTCGAGGGCGTAGGCCTTATGGGCCAGGACACCCAGATTCTTCAGGGCATCGGGAGTGCCAAAGGTCAGCTCGGCAGCGGGATGAGAAGTGGTCACGGCGAATTACTTGTCCTGGTCTTCCTTGTTGTCTTCGATTGCGGGAGCTGCAAAACGCTCCAGTTCACGGCGGGCAGACGGGGAGAGCTCGACTGCCTTCGCAGTCTTGAGATCAAACATCACCATCACGGTTTCGAGCACAGCAACGATGTGATCATGCTGGTCGGAGATTGTCTGGCGAAGTGTGAAAGAGGTGCGACCGAAGTTGATGATCTCGGTCTCAACCACAACTTCCTGGGTGTCCGGCAAAATAGCGCGGACGTAGTCAATCTCCAGGCGACGCACCACTGCCGCAGGCATCCCTGCCCCGCCGCCGAGACCGCGCATCACAAAGTCCAGACGAGCCTGCTGGGCGTATTCCAGGAAAGCGGTGTTGTTGGCGTGGCCATACTGATCGAAATCAGACCAGCGGATAGCGACGTTGGTACGAAATGGTGCTGATTCAGTCATACCCAGAACTATAGGCGTTTTCTGGAGCTACGAGCCTGCGAATACGCGAAAGCCCGGGACCTGTGCACTGGTGCGAGCCAGTCCACAAGGTTCCGGACTTTGCCGTTGGCAAAAATCAGATTCGCGCGAAACAGATTATCGGGTCAGGCGACGGTGCGTGACGCGCGACGGGCGTGCAGCCTCCTCGCCGTAACGCTCAATCTTGTTCTTCTCGTAGCCCTCGAAGTTGCCCTCGAACCAGAACCACTTGCCCTCTTCGAAGTTGCCTTCCCATGCGAGGATGTGGGTACAGGTGCGGTCCAGGAACCAACGGTCGTGGGAAATGACCACGGCACAGCCCGGGAAGTTCTGCAGTGCGTTTTCCAGCGAAGACAGGGTTTCGACGTCAAGGTCGTTAGTCGGCTCATCCAGGAGGATCAGGTTACCGCCCTGCTTCAGGGTCAGCGCGAGGTTCAGACGGTTGCGCTCACCACCGGAGAGAACCTTCGACGGCTTCTGCTGGTCCGCACCCTTGAAACCGAATGCAGACAGGTACGCACGAGACGGCATCTCGTTCTGGCCGACCACGATGTAGTCGAGACCATCAGAGACAACCTCCCAGACGGTCTTTTCCGGATCGATGTTTTCACGACCCTGGTCAACGTAGCTGAGCTGAACAGTCTGACCGACCTTGACCTCACCGGAATCCGGCTGCTCCAGACCCACGATGGTCTTGAACAGGGTGGACTTACCCACACCGTTCGGGCCAATCACACCGACGATGCCGTTACGCGGCAGGGTGAACGACAGGTCCTTAATCAGGACGCGGCCATCGAAGCCCTTCTCCAGGTCCTTGACCTCAACAACCTGGTTACCCAGGCGCGGCGGGGTCGGAATCTGGATCTCTTCGAAGTCGAGCTTCTTGTACTGCTCGGCTTCCTCCACCATCTGCTCGTAGCGCTCCAGACGGGCCTTGTTCTTGGCCTGGCGAGCCTTCTGACCCGAGCGGACCCACGCCAGCTCGTCCTTCAGGCGCTTCTGCAGCTTGGCGTCCTTCTTACCTGCAACCTCGAGGCGCTCAGCCTTCTTCTCCAGGTAAGTCGAGTAATTGCCCTCGTACGGGTAGAGCTTGCCGCGGTCGACCTCACAGATCCAGCCAGCGACGTGATCCAGGAAGTAACGGTCGTGGGTCACGGCCAGGACGGCACCCGGGTACTTAGCCAGGTGCTGCTCGAGCCACAGCACAGACTCGGCGTCCAGGTGGTTAGTCGGCTCGTCGAGAAGCAGCAGGTCCGGCTCGGAGAGCAGCAGCTTTGCCAGTGCTACACGACGACGCTCACCACCGGAGAGGTGAGTAACCGGCTCGTCCGCCGGCGGGCAGCGAAGCGCATCCATTGCCTGCTCAATCTTGGAATCCAGCTCCCAAGCATCAGCGGCGTCGAGCTCCTCCTGGAGCTTGCCCATTTCTTCCATGAGCTCGTCGGTGTAATTGGTGGCCATCTCCTCGGCGATGGCTTCAAAACGAGCCTTCTTCTCGAAGATGTCGCCGAGGCCCTCCTCGACGTTGCCGCGAACGGTCTTCTCCTCATTCAGCGGAGGCTCCTGCAGCAGGATGCCGACAGTGGCGCCCGGCTCCAGGAAAGCTTCACCGTTACTCGGCTGATCAAGGCCAGCCATAATCTTCAGAATCGACGACTTACCTGCGCCGTTCGGACCGACCACGCCGATCTTTGCGCCCGGGTAAAACGCCATGGTGACGTTGTCGAGAATAACCTTATCGCCGTGCGCCTTGCGCACGTTTTTCATCTGGTAGATGAACTCACCCATGGTGGAATTTCGTCCCCTCGTAGAAAGGAAATAAGCAATCCCTGTAGAGGTTACGCATAGGAACCAAAAGGCACAATCTACATGGGCGTACCCGCAATCCTTTCCCACCAAAATCTCTGCCAGGCTCCTAGCAAAACTAGCTGCGAGATAACGCTGCCGAATCGTATGCGATCCCTCCCCTTTCTCAGCAGCGTCACCTCACGTGCAGTAATTACCCCTCCCCTCTTTCCGCTCTTTCAGCGGCTCCCCCCCCTCATTCCGCTCTACAACGATGTACTGGCTCCTGGGTTAGAACGGCGCACTGACTCCTGCATCAGCCATTTCTCGCTGCTCCGAACTAGCTGCACCTGTGTTCCCCGCCTCACCAGCGCCGCCTGTACTAGCAGTGAAGGTGCGCACGGCCCCGGCCTGAGACGCAACTGTCTCAGTAACCGAAGCTTCCGAATCCCCAGTCGATGCCTCACCAAGACCAGTCGGCGACTCATGCGGCTTCTCAGTCATAGTCTTCACTGTTGCCAGGTGACGGCGCAGATTCGGACCTACCGCCTTAGCAATGATCTTCTGGCGCTGATGCTTCGTACCATCATCGCCCTCCCAGCGATCCGTACGAACGTGACCGTGGACAATGACGGCTTGGCCCTTCCACACCGTGTTATTCACGTTCTCGGCGAGCTTGCCCCAACATTCAACATCAAAATATGACGTCTCCGACTGCTCCCAACCATTCTCCCCCTTCCATGACTTGCTGGATGCCACAGAAAACTTGCAGACCTTTGCCCCAGAATTGGTGTTTCGATTTTCCACATGATGGACCACATTGCCCACCACGGTAATAACTGCCTCAGACATCGGGCTCCTCCCCCAAAGAAAGCGTTTACCTACTGCGGCCGAATAATTCGAAGGTGTCTCATTCGTGCCGTGCCAATTACTTTTCCGGCTTCGAGAAACAAATGAAAGAGGTACATAAAAAGCCTGTGGATAAGTTTGTCGAAAAGACAACTATCCACAGGCTACGTATGAAGTTGAGGGGCGAAGTCGCGGCAATCCTCGTCGTCAAGCATGCAAAATCAGCTTAACGACGCTACCTTCCGCGCCTCTTCGAGGCATCGATCGGATTATCCATGTGCACCGGATGCTGCGCGTCAACCTCCGAGGTGTAGTAATCGCGCTCATCCTCGCCACCAACACCGACCTGCTGGCTCATGCGAGCGAGCATTTCGTTGTAAGCGGCCAACTCCTCATCATTGTTGCGGTCTGCGACGCGGTCGTAGCGGGCTGCATCCTTTTCATCGGAACGCCGCCACTGTACAAACAGCGCAACGGTGACGATGTAGAGCGGAACCTCACCGGCAGCCCACGCGACGGCACCACCAACGTTCTGATCTTCCAGGAGATTCACTGCCCAAGGGAGATCCAGGCTGGCGTAGTAGGCCTCGGCAAGCACCTGCTGCGACTGCATCAGCGAAATACCGAACCAAGCGTGGAACGGCAACGACCCCATCAGCGTGACCAGCTTGACCGACGGCTCAATCTGCTGTGGTGCAGCATCGACACCGATAATGACCCAGTAGAAGATGTAACCGGAGATCAAGAAGTGGATGTTCATGAACACGTGGCCCGCGTGCTCATCAGCCAGGAAGTCGTAAATCGGTGTCATGTAGAGCAGGTAAAAGCCCGCGACGAACTGCACCGTTGCCACAACCGGGTGCGTGAGGAAACGCGACACCGGGTTGTTGATGAAGACCACCAGCCACTCACGAATACCAGGCAGACCATCGCGGCCAGCCGGCTTCAGCGCACGCAACGCAAGCGTAACCGGACCACCCAGCACCAGCATGACCGGAATGCCCATGGAGTAAAGCATGTGGGCGATCATGTGAACCGAGAACAGAGCCGGCATGTACACGCCCAGCGCACTGCACGAAGTAAACAGCAACGTGGCACAACCAGCGAGCCACCACAGGGTGTTGGACAGTGGCCAGGTACCGCCGCGCTTCTTCAGCAGGTAGAGCCAGTACAGGTAAATCCACGCGGCAATGATGGCGGCAGAGCCGAAGAAGATGTCAAAGCGCCACTGCGTGAACATGGCTTCCCAACCGAATGGGATTTCCAGGTTGTAACCGAGCTTGACCTGCATCTGCGTAATCGACGGCAGGCCTTCACCACCGGCCTGCTCAGAGAAATTCGGTGGCGGCGGAGTACGGCCCAGAGCTACGGCAACGCCGATTGTCAGCGCCATGATGATGACCTCGACAATGGCCAGGCGCCAGAATGGGCGATTCGACTGAGCGCGCTCGATCTCCGGAATGGTGATCTTGCGGTGCACATAGCCACATAGACCCAGGAAGATGGTGAGCACAGCCTTGACCAGCACCATGATGCCGTAATTGTTGCTGACCAGGTCAGACCAGTCAATGTTGATGGCTGCGTTAATGAAGCCGGAGGCAGACATGGCGATGAAAGCCACCAACGCCACGAAAGAATAGCGCTTCACTACTTCTGGCATCCATTCACCACGACGACGCGCGTGGCCAACCAGCGCCATCAAACCGCCAACCCAAAACACAGTGAAGGTCAAGTGCCAGATGTAGGAGTTAGTGCCGTAGTCATGGGCACCACCGGAGGCGTTGTGGCTTACAACCGCCAGCGGCATCATCGACACCAAGCTGATGGCGAAGAACACCGGCTGCCAAATCCACTTACGAGTCAGCGATGAACCAAGCGCCACAATGCCCGCAAAAATAGCTACCCACAGCCACGCCAAGCCCTCCTTGGTCTGCTCCAACGACACAGCCCAGTTACTCAGCTGAATCGTCGTCGATAGCGGCTGGCCCGACACATCGGAGAGCACCAGCGGAATCTCCATCAAGGCCATGAGGCCCCAGCCGAGCATGGCCCACATACCCGTGCGGGATGCCGTGTAGCCATCAAGGCCTAAAGTGCCGTCGGCACGCTGCTTCGTACCGAAAGCGGCGAGCATAAACGAACCTACGCCGAGGCAGGCGAGCAGCTCACCGGCCGCCTTCGCGAACGGGAACCCGAAGGTGGTGATTGTGCCGGGATCGGGAATACCCAACGTGGCGCGCGAATCCATGTTGAACGCCATCGAGAGCAAACCAGCTAGAACGCCGCCGATAAGCACAAAAACAACGTACCAACCAGCAGATTTACGGACTTTCTTATCCTTGCTAACAGGCGGAGAGGTCTCGGCCTTGGTCGTGGCAGTCATAGCCCTAAGCTTAGCGACCAAAGTCCCTAGAACAGAACCGGTTGTGATTGGCTACATTAGAGACGCTACAATGCTTTTCTTAGCTAGCCTCCATAGCTCAGTGGACAGAGCAGTCGGCTTCTACCCGATTGGTCGAGGGTTCGAATCCTTCTGGGGGCGCGTTTTCTATCCCCGTCATGAACTGGTGTTTTTCGAGTTCAGGCGGGGGTTTACCCTATCTGACTACCCCGCTAATGTAGGCTCAGATTGGCTCTTGTTGGTTTAAATGCAGCGGAAATGCAGCGGATTTTGGGCATGAAAAAACGCCCCGCCGGTCAGCTGTTCGGAAATCCCGAACAACTCAAACCAACGAAGCAACGGCTCTTGGTTAGTTCTCGGTCGGTGGATTCCAGGCATTCGGCAACGCATGCAAAATCCCCCACACTTGGCGCCGCAAACCGGCTCTACAGCCGAGCCCGTGAACTGGCTCACGCACCCCACTCTGGTAATCCGCATTTCGACACCAGAGCAGAACATTCCGCAGCCCAGACAACTGCCGGGCTACTCATCTCTCATACCAAGTACGCTGCAGCGGAAGCAATCTACGAACCAGCCACTGGGGCCATAGCCCGGGAATTTGATTTCGCCACTCAGCTACTGCCAGTGTGGCGGGAATTGCTCGAGAGGACACGGACATGCGGCGGGCGATGTATCGGGGGTGTTTTACAGTAGGTTTTGAGGTCAAATTTACCCCCGTCGAGTGGTCAAAGATTGAAAACCATTCACCTTAACGCAGAATAAGGGCAGTCATAAAGAACGCCAAGAAAGGAATCATGCGATGGCCGCCCACACCGCCAAACGAGTCCTCATCATCGCAGCCTGTGTTGCAATTCCGTTCGCCGCTGCCTGCGGATCAAACAACGCCCCCTCCCTATCAAGCAGCAACATGTCGACCAGCTCGACATCAACGTCCTCGCCGTCAAGCACCACGTCCACTGAATCCACCACTGATTCTCCGTCTGAATCATCAAGCCCAAAGAACAGCCCCAACCCCACCCTAGAGCACACCACCGAACCTACCTCTTCACCCCGTGGAGGTGAGTCCACGTCCGCACGCACAACAGGGTATACCGAAGCCCCAGGCCAGGCAGAACCATCTGAAATGAACAAAACCGTGGCATCCTGCGGCGACCCCGCTTTGCATGAGACCGGGACAACATTCTTCACCGACGGTTCAAGCGGCTGGACGCAGCAGTGCGCCTCCCGGATGATGGCGCAGCAGCCGGCGGCGACACCAGAACCAGCTCCAGCTCCCGCCGCGCCGGCCCCTGAACAGCAGGAATCCTACGTAACCCCAGGCGCTTACTGTTCAGGAGGAGGAACAGGAGTCAGTAAGAACGGCACACCTATGACCTGCTCCGCCGGCCCGGACGGCCAAGCCCGCTGGCGCTCTCAATAAACAAAGGAAACGCAATGACTTTCGAAGACCGCACTACGCAAGCCGCCGCAAGGAAGCCGTTCTATAAGCGCTGGTGGTTCATCGCCGCGTCTTTTCTGCTTGTACTCTTCTTAGCATTACTAATCTTCACCCCAGCTCAAGAAAGTGCTCCGACAGACTCAGGTGACGTTGCTGAAGAGATCACCCTGCACCCAATTGGAGAACCAATCGAAGCACCTGGAGTCACCCTCACTGTCGAATCAGTCACACGTTCAGACAGTATCGAGCTCTACGCTGACGGATACAAACGCGGCTACATGCCAAATGAAACTCTCAACGCTGACAAAGGTGAATACGCCATCGTCAAAACTGACGTGAAGAACACCGGACAGTCCCCAATGGATCTCACATGCGGATTTGCCGTTCGAGCACTACTAATCAACACCGAAAATCAGGTTTACGACCCCATCGACAGTCTCTACCGCATTATCGATAACCCGGAATGCAATGACAGCCTAAACCCGGGGTTCGAGACACAAATGACTTGGGTGTACCAGATTCCATCGGACACCGAGCTTGGAGTATTTGGATTCACAAACCCAGATGTTAGCTATGACGATCTCGAGTTCGTCGATATTCGAGAATCGGAGTAAGCGAACTCGGAAAATAGGGCATTCACGCCGACTCATTTTCTTCACCGTCTGCCGAGCCACCAAAGAAAGGCAATAACCATGAGCATTGACCAAGCAGTCCAGAGTCTCGCCGCCAAGGTTCGAGAACTAAAGCCAATTATCGAAACGGAAGAAGCCACAAAAACGGCCTTTATCATCCCCTTCATAAGCACCGTCCTCGGCTACGACGTCACAGACCCCCGTGAGGTTATCCCGGAATATACCGCGGACGTGGGCGTAAAAAAGGGAGAAAAAGTAGACTTCGCCATCAAATCAGGTGATGACTTCCGATTCCTTATCGAATGCAAGAAAATCGGAGAACCGCTCCGACTAGATCACGCGAATCAGCTTGTCCGATACTTCAATGTCACAGATACCGAGTTTGCGATTCTTACCAACGGTGAAGTGTACGAATTCTATGCACAGCTAGACGCAGCGAATCGAATGGACGAAAAGCCATTCATGACAATCGACCTCGCTAACATCGATGCGCGTGTCTTCCCGCACCTCGAGATGTGCACAAAGACTCGCTTCGATTCTGAAACGATTGCGGCAAGCGCTGAGCAACTCAAATACATTTCTGAAATTCGCAAGGTTCTGGCATCACAGTTCAAGGAACCAGATGCTGATTGGGTTAGGCTCATCGCATCTCGAGTGACATCGCGCCGCATGACAGCGCAAAACCTTGAGATTTTCACCAAACTTGTCTCGACAGCTCAATCTCAGTTTCTTAAAGATGAGGCGAATCGTCGGTTGCGTTCGGCCCAGGATTTTGATGAAGTCCCAGGTGCGACACCGGCACCGTCGGCTGCTACCGCCTCCCCTGCCGAACCGGAGGAAACTGATGATTCCGGAATCGTGACAACGGAAGAAGAGTTGCAGGCATTTGGAATTATCCGCGCAATTTGCTGCAGCGAAGTCTCTGTTTCTGATGTGACCATGCGTGACGCGAAATCATATTGCGCAATTTTGTACCGCGATAACAACCGGAATCCGATTGCTCGTTTGTACTTCGACCGGCGCGTTCCACGTATCGGTATCTTCGATGCGTCGCGCACTGAACAAGTATTTGACCTCGGTGCGGTTGATGAGATTTACGAGCATGCGCAGCTTCTTCGCGAGCGCTGTATAGCGCTTCGCGATCAGTAACGCCAATGGCGCAGCAGACATAAAAATAATGATAGGGGCGCTCGACCCGACACCAATTCAGGGAACGCCCCAGGATGCCGCTGCATGTGGAGCCGTACTGGGGTGGGTGGCGGATTGGCCGGATTAAACGCTCTGATGTGCAAGCCTGGCTGGCCGAGTTCAGCGCTGGCGCGTCGACGGTAAGGAAGGCGCACGCTTGTCTCGCGCAGGTTCTCGATGTCGCTGTTGGTGACGAGGTGCTGGCTTCCAACCCGGCGCGCGGTGTGCGTCTACCCCGCAAACCGAAGGCGAAAAAGGTGTACTTGACCGCCGAGCAGGTCAAGACCCTAGCCAAGGATTCTAAGCGCCCTGAGCTCATCTGGCTGCTCGCTATCACCGGGCTGCGGTGGGGCGAAGCCGCAGCGCTACGAGTCCGTGACGTTAACGTTCTGCGCGGCCGTGTACACGTGGAACGGAACGCTGTCACCGTCGGCAGCAGAGTCATTATCGGCACGCCGAAAACACACGAGCAGCGCACGGTGGCAGTGCCGAAGAAGGTCATGCGGATGCTCGAGCCACTGCTGAAGGATAAGCTGCCGGATGCGCTGTTGTGGCCGGCAGGCAATGGTGGGCCACTTCCGACACCTTCGAAGCCGGATTGGTACTACGGGAACCTTGAACGCGTAATGAAGGCGAATAAGGGGTTTCCGTATGTGACGCCGCATGGTCTGCGGCATGTGGCGGCAGGATTGATGGTGGGATCTGGTGCGTCGGTGAAGGTTGTGCAGTCGCAGTTGGGGCATGCGAGTGCGGTAATGACTCTTGATACCTACGCGGATTTGTTTGATGGTGATTTGGATGCGGTGGCGGACGTGATGGATGAGCAGCTGCGTGGCGTGATTTAATGCAGCGGAAATGCAGCGGTTTCCCGGTTTTTGCATGCGTTTCTGCTGTTCATAGGGGTTAAGTAGCAAAAAGTGTGTCTGACTTTCA
>NZ_KV810601.1:0-1026 GCF_001812845.1 Corynebacterium sp. HMSC065H09 | reverse complement strand
CTGGTCGGCGGCTAGGGCTGACGGAACGCTTACTTATTGCCGATTGCCTGCGGGCAGGGCATTCGCACCGGCGTATCGCCCAGATAGTCTGTCGTAGTCAATCCACTATCAGCCGTGAAATCGCACGCAACAGCGTCGATGGTATCTACGATGCCTATCACGCTGATCAGGCCAGCCGCGGGCGCCTTGCTCGCCCAAAGCCGCGCAAACTCGATGACAATCGATTTTTGCGCGCCCAGGTTGTCAATCTGCTCAACCGTGGCGCCTCGCCGCGTCAGGCCAGTGGCAGGTTGGCTGCACTGTGGGGTGATAATACGTCCATGACTATTAGCCACGAGTCGATTTACCAGGCCCTTTACGTACAAGGGGCAGGCAGCTTGCGCAAAGAACTTGTGTTTGAAAAGTCCTGCCGGACTACCCGGCCAGGGCGTAAACCCCGCTCGCTTCTCGCAGGGGTGCCCAAGCCACGTGGAAAACGCTGGACTCATGATGCCAATATTTCACTTCGCCCAGCCGAAGCCAATGATCGTGCGGTACCCGGTCATTGGGAAGGCGATTTGATTATTGGCGCAGATGGCACCAGTGCTTTAGCGACGTTGGTGGAACGCCGCAGCAGGTTTGTGCTGCTCGGCAGACTCGGCACTGACCATACTGCCGCCAGTGTCAATGAGGTGATGGTACGGATGATTCGTCGGCTCAAAGAGTCGATGGACACCACGATTTCGACGTTGACCTGGGATCAGGGAGTGGAGTTTGCCAAACACACGGAGTTTTCTGTCGCGGAGAATATCCAGGTGTTTTTCGCCGATCCGCATTCGCCGTGGCAGCGAGGTAGCAATGAGCGGATGAACCGGGATATCCGGTTTTATTTCCCCAAAGGCACCAACTTTACCGATGTCACCGACCAAGAGGTCGCCGAGGCGGAAGCATTGCTGAATAACCGGCCACGGGTAGTGCTCGACGGGTTAACTCCCCGGGAGGTAATCTCTGGTGTTATCCATGATGCAATGACCGCCTGACCCTACC
>NZ_KV810600.1:0-74851 GCF_001812845.1 Corynebacterium sp. HMSC065H09 | reverse complement strand
CGCCGAGCGGACACACTTTTTGCTACTTAACCCGACAAACATCTGGTAAAACAAAGAATCCCCAGCCCGTTTCCAGGCTGGGGATTAATTGTGGCCAGAAGCGGGATCGAACCGCTGACCTTCCACTTTTCAGGCGGACGCTCTACCGACTGAGCTATCTGGCCAGACTTGAAATTAATCAAGTGGCGACCCTGACGGGACTTGAACCCGCGACCTCCGCCGTGACAGGGCGGCGCGCTAACCAACTGCGCCACAGGGCCTTAAATGCTGTGCTCATCTTTCTGGATTACCAGCGCTGTGCACGAGTTGTTACTCTACAGAACAGCGTTGAACATAAGCAAATCGCCAGTTCATGGCGGATATTTTAAGTTGAAAACTGACATCCAGCCCCGGGTCTCGGGACAACCTAGACTGTGGCAAAAGCTCTCCCCACCAAACCCGGGTAAAGCCCCCCTCTCCCCCAGTGACACCGATGCGAGTTACTGACTACGTTTATGGCTGGCGGCGTTGGGGCGATGCAAGTTACTGACTACGTTTATGACAAAAATAGCCCGAAAAATGGCCTGAAAGTGTCATAAACTCATACAGTTTCACGTTTGCAGCCCGTAGTTTTTGGCTTCTCACCAGTCACCATCTTGAGAATCAGACACACTTTTTGTCCATTACCCACGCCGACGCCCAGCGCACCACTAACCAAAAGCAAAAAACGCCAGCTCCAACCGGAACTGGCGTTTAGAATTGCGACCCTGACGGGACTTGAACCCGCGACCTCCGCCGTGACAGGGCGGCGCGCTAACCAACTGCGCCACAGGGCCATCATGATTTTTAGTGGTACTCCCAACGGGATTCGAACCCGTGTTGCCGCCGTGAAAGGGCGGAGTCCTAGGCCTCTAGACGATGGGAGCCCGACTTAACGCTGCAAAGAGTTGGCCACTCAATGGCATATTCCGCGTACATCTGCAGTGTATGAACATTGCAATTGCGCGCGCTCTTAGCAACGTAAAGAACTATAGAGGATAAGTACCCTTTTCCCAAAATCTACGGTTGAACTGGAGTTTCTTACTATTTCCGCGGACGCTACTAGTACTCAGATAAACTCGCAACTATGGCAATTCCGGATTTCATTGTTCAGCTCCGCGAAAAAGTGGGCCACGCTCCGCTCTGGCTCCCCGGTGTCACGGCTATCGTCATTCGCGATGTTCCGCCGAATGCACCGATGTACGCCTTGCCCGAGGTCTTGCTGGTTCGTCGCTCCGATAATGGTGAATGGACCCCAGTCACCGGAATTATCGACCCGGACGAGCAGCCTCACGACGCCGCCGTGCGAGAGGTAAAGGAAGAAACGGGACTCGATGTCACAGTTGAGGCCCTGCTTGGCACTGGCGCCGTTGGCCCTATCGAACACCTCAACGGCGATGTTGCCTCATATCTGGATATCTCCATGCGCTGCAGTGTTGTTGGCGACGACGTCCCCTATGTCGCTGATGATGAATCCACTGATGTCGGATGGTTCCAGATCTCACAGATGCCACCGATGAAGCCACGCTTCCGCTTGATAGTCGCCGATGCAGTGGCGCAGCTCAAGCACCCGGCGGGCTTCAAGCCACGGATGGGCTACCACAAGCGGGAAAAATAGGTACCGCGGAGAGCAAATGCAGGCAAGATACGACAAAACCCCAGGCCGTTAATAACCTGGGGTTTTGCGTGCTTGTGGGCCCTGCGGGGCTCGAACCCGCGACCTGCGGATTAAAAGTCCGTAGCTCTACCAGCTGAGCTAAAGGCCCGCGCAACAAAATAGCCTAGCAATTACGCGCTTGTTTTTAATAATTGCCCTCCGCGAGTTTTGCCCTGCCCGCGTCGATAAGTTCACACCCCGGAACTTTTTACCCCTCCTGTCCGACTGAATTAATAAGCAGGAATACTGCGGGCACTTGATGCAGGCTTCGACAAATCCGACGAAGTACACGCATCGTTTATGTCTACTTTTTCAGTCGAGGAAACATGGATGTCGTCGATATATCTCGTTGGCAATTTGGCATAACCACCGTCTACCACTTCATTTTTGTCCCACTGACAATTGGTCTAGCTCCGCTCGTCGCGCTCATGCAGACACTGTGGGCCACGACGAAAAATGACCTTTGGTACCGAGCGACGCGGCTTTTCGGCACCATCTTCATTATTAACTTCGCCATGGGCGTAGCCACGGGTATCGTCCAGGAATTCCAGTTCGGTATGAACTGGTCGGAGTACTCCCGCATGATCGGTGATGTCTTCGGCGGCCCGCTGGCTCTTGAAGGCCTCATCGCATTCTTCCTGGAATCCACTTTCCTGGGACTGTGGATTTTCGGCTGGGGGCGTATTCCCACCTGGATGCACACGCTCTCGATTTGGATTGTCGCTATTGCGGTGAATATCTCGGCGTATTTCATCATCGTCGCCAATTCGTTCATGCAGCATCCTGTAGGCGCGGTCTACAACCCGGAAACCGGCCGCGCAGAGCTTACAGACTTTGGCGCACTGTTGACCAACTCCACTGCCTTGGCAGCTTTCCCGCATGCCGTGGCCAGCTCTTTCCTTACCGCCGGCACGCTCGTTGTCGGCGTCAGTGGCTGGTGGCTGGTTCAGAGCCGCCGCGGTGGCCAGAGCAATACTGTTCACGAACGGACGTTTCACAAGTCCATGAAGGTCGGGCTCTGGACAACTGTGCTCAGCTCGCTGGCGGTGTTTATCACCGGCGATATCCAGGCCAAGCTTATGTTCGAGCAGCAGCCGATGAAGATGGCATCGGCCGAGTCCCTGTGCCACACGCAGACAGATCCAATGTTCTCGATTCTGACCGTCGGTACGCACAACAATTGCGACTCGGTGCTGCATCTCATCGAGGTGCCATGGGTGCTGCCCTTCCTGGCCGAGGGCAAGTTCAGTGGCGTCACGCTCCAGGGCGTGCAGGACCTGCAAGAAAAAGCTGAGGCGGTCTTCGGCCCAGGCAATTACTCTCCGAATCTGTTCGTCACATACTGGTCTTTCCGCGCCATGATTGGGCTCATGGTCGGTTCTCTGGCTATCGCGTTTTTCGCTTGGCTATTTACTCGCAAGGGGCGCGTGCCGACGGGCAAGCGAGCCCGCATTTTCGCCGCTTGCAGTATCCTCGCGATTCCGTTCCCGTTCTTGGCCAGCAGCGCTGGCTGGATCTTTACGGAGATGGGCCGTCAGCCCTGGATTGTGCACCCGAACCCGGATCACGCGGGCGACCCGCGCACCGAGCTGATTCGCATGACCGTCGATATGGGTGTGTCCGACCACGCACCGGCCACGGTGATTATCACCCTGGTGGGCTTTACCCTGCTCTACCTGATTTTGGCAGTGGTGTGGTTCTGGTTGATTCGCCGCGCAGTTATTGCCGGACCTCCGACCGAATCCGCTGAGGCTATCAACGCCATCGGCAATGACCCCGAGCACGCTGGCCCGTCGTCACCAATCGCTACCAATCTGGGCGCGATCATCTCGTCTCCGGTTCGATTCAACAAGGTCCATGCCCAGTCCGCTGCCAGCCCCGACTCCGAAGTCTCCGCGACTGAGGACACAAAGTAGATAAGGATGTATCTCTGACATGTTCGGATTAGATCTTCCCGTTTTGTGGTTTGTCCTGATCGCGTTCCTGTTCGCCGGCTACTTCCTTCTCGAGGGCTTTGACTTCGGCGTCGGAATGCTGCTGCCGTTCGTTGGCCGCGATGAACCGCGTCGTAAAGCGATGCTCGGAACTATCGGGCCGGTATGGGACGGCAACGAAGTGTGGCTAATTACCGCTGGCGGCGCGCTCTTCGCGGCGTTTCCGGAATGGTATGCGTCTATGTTTTCCGGCTTCTACCTGCCGCTCTTCCTGATTCTGGTGGCGTTGATTGTCCGTATCGTCGGGCTGGAATGGCGCTTCAAAGTCAACGATGAGCACTGGCGCGCCTGGTGCGACCGCGCGATTATCTTCGGCTCCTGGCTGCCTCCAATTCTGTGGGGCGTAGCGGTCGCGAACCTGGTGCGCGGTGTCCCGCTGAATGCCGACAAGAACTTGGACTCCGGCTTTAGTACCCTGCTCGGGTTGCTGAACCCGTACGCTCTGGTCGGCGGGATTGCGTTTGCGGCTGTGTTCGCTCTTCACGCAGTTACGTTCCTGCGGCTGAAGACCGCCGGCAAGCTACGCGACGAGGTCGGCAACGCCGCTCGAATTCCGGCACTGTCGGCGCTGATTTTTGGCGGCGTGTTCCTCATCTGGACACAGTTGGGATACGGAAAGACCTGGCTGTGGGCTGTTGTCGTTATCGCCGTCGCGGGGCTGGTCATTGCCATCTCCGCAACCGTAGGCAACCGCGACGGCATCGCTTTTTCCGCAACCGCCGTCACCGTGACTGCCGTCACCACCGTTGTCTTCGGCGCCATGTACCCGTACCTGATGCCGACGACGCTTGCCGACGGCGTCTCCCTCGATATCTGGAATTCCGCCTCTAACCCTTACACGCTGAAAATCATGACCTGGACCGCGCTGGTGATTACCCCACTGGTGATTGCCTACCAGGCGTGGACATACTGGGTATTCCGCAAGCGGTTGATGGCTGAGCGTAAGGTCTCGCAGTAGACCGTCCGTTGGAGGTTAGTTTCTAAAAAGTGGCACCTGTCGATCCGAAACTATTCAAGCTGTCGGCCCCAGCCTGGCGTTGGGTCATTTTCGCGGGCGCACTGACCGCCGCGAGCACAGGTGCCACAATCGCGTTGGGGCTGGCAATCGGCACTATTACGGCGCAGGTTCTGGGTGAGGCAACTCCTAATTGGACATTATTCGCGCTGATAGCCACGGCCGCTGTACTCGTTCGGGTGGCCTGCTCCTACGCGCTCGTGCGTTTCGGCCAATCTGCGGGTGCACGCGTGGCCACAGACCTGCGCAGCCGGGCACTGCGAGCCCTGGCTCTGCGCGATCCTCGCACTGTCGACACCGCGCACTGGCGCGCATTGCTTTCGGTCGGGCTCGATGGTGTGGCCGTCTACGTGGCGGAATTCCTCCCCGCACTGGTGGCCGCAGCGCTGGCTACCCCGATGGCACTGGTCGCAGTCGCATGGTTGGACCTCCCATCGGTTGCCATCGCGGTTGTCACGCTGCCACTCATTCCACTGTTCATGTGGCTGGTAGGTCGCCTCACTGAGGGCCGCACAGAACGCCGTCTGGCCGACATCGGCACGGTGCGTGGTCAGATTCTCGACCTGGTCATCGGCCTGCCAACGCTCAAAGCGCACAACATGGCCGACACCCCCAGCGAGGAAATCAAGCGCCTGTCGACCCGCCACCGGAAATCCACCATGGAGGTCCTGCGCATCGCTTTCCTATCCGCGTCGGTCCTGGAATTCCTCACCACCCTGTCAATCGCCCTCATCGCCGTCGGCATCGGTTTCCGACTTCTGGGAGGCCACATGACGCTGGCAACCGGCCTGGCAGTGCTCATCATCGCCCCAGAAATCTATGGCCCGGTGCGCCAGGTTGGCCAGAAATTCCACGCCGCCCAGGACGGTGTGGTCGCTGCCACCGAAGTCACGGAACTGTTAGACAAGGACGCTGGCCAGACTCCAAACTCCACAGACACCACCTCTGAAACTGTGGAAGAGGTGGCCGAAGGAACGTCGTCAAGCAGTGTCCACAGCGCCCCCACGGTCGTGTTCGAACGCCTTTCCGCGCCGGGGCGAGACGGCGTGCGGCCAAGTGAATTAAGCGCCATCGCGCGGCCGGGCACAGTGACGGTGCTGGCGGGGCCGAACGGCGTGGGCAAGACGACAGCGCTGCTTGCGGTCGCCGGCATCGTGCACGAGGGGTTGAAAGGCTCCGTAACTATTCGCGACGGCCAGCGCATTCTCCGTGACCAGGATCTGCTGCGGCGCATCGCGTGGCTGCCCCAGCGCCCAGTGTTGGACGCAGCGACGGTGGGAGACAATTCGCGGCGCTCGCTCGGGCAACGTCAGCGGGAGGCGCTTCGGCGCGAGCTTGCCGACGACACCCGCGACCTCGTCCTCCTCGATGAACCGACAGCTCACCTGGATACCGACAGTGCGCAGTCCATGATTAGGCTCCTGCGCGCACGTGCCCGGCGCGGAGCCACGGTGATTGCCACCAGCCATGATCCGCTGTTGATTGCGGCCGCCGATGGTGTGGTGGAGGTGCAGTCGCGATGACTACTCTGCAAGCGCTTCGTCGCCTGGTGAAACCCCGCGACCTGGTGTGGCCGGTGTTGGCGGGCACCATCACGCTGCTGTCCGCGTTGAGCCTGACAGTGGTGTCGGCGTGGCTGATTACGCGTTCCTGGCAGATGCCGCCACTGATGGACATCACCTTGGCGGTCACGTCTGTGCGCGCGCTGGGTATTTCGCGAGCTGCGTTTCGATACCTCGACCGGTTGGTCTCCCACGATGTGGCGTTGCGAACCGCCGAGCGCTCGCGCGTGAAGCTATGGGAGCATTTCGTGGCCGACCGTACGCTGGCGCTGCGTGAGCGTTCCGATATTGTCACAGCGCTCGGGGCGAATATTGACGCACTTGCCGATGCCGTCGTGCGTTCAATAGTGCCCGCGTTGGTGGCGCTTATGACCTCCCTCATCGCCGTCATCTTTGTGGCTCTACTCTCGCCTGCCGCTGCGGTTCTCCTGGCGGTGGGACTGCTTCTGGCCGGCGGTGTTGCTCCTTACCTGACGTATCGCGCCACTGCGCGCTCAAGTCAGCGTCGCGCGGCCGCGCTTCAGTCGCATGCCGCTGCCGTCGAAGCGCTGCTTTCCGACGCCGCCGGCCTGCGTATCCACGGCCAGTTGGATGAGGCAGTCTCTGCCGCGTCATCCTCCAGCAAAACGGTTGCGGCCATCGATGACGCCGCAGGTCGAGCAAATGCCCGCGCCTCCGCACTGAGCACCGCGGCTAGCGTGTTGACCGCTGTCCTGACCGTGGTCGTAGCGTCGTGGTTAGTGACGGATTCGGCCGGGGGCGCTGGCGGCGGTTTGCTGCACTCTCCCGAGTGGCTGACGGTTCTGGTTCTGGTGCCGCTGGCGGCTTTTGAGTCGGTTGGTCCGCTGCCAGCTGCTGCGCAAACACTGGCGCAATCGAGGGAAGCCTTGCTGACGCTCGCGTCAAGTGCGAGTGAATCAGGGGAAGCGGATGCCATGCGCTCAGCCCCAGTCCCCACAGCGCCAATCCACACGTCCCCGCTCGCTCAGAACCACCTGACAGTTCGGCCAACTCTGCAGGTTCAAGACTTAATCGTGGGCTACCCCGACGACAACAGTTCGAATACTGCGGAAGAGCCCGCTGCCCAGCCAGCTCAACTGCCGATGCAAAACTTCGAGGTCACCTTTGGCGACTACCGGGAGATCACGGCGCCGTCGGGAAGCGGAAAGACCACGCTGCTGAAGACAATCGCCGGACTAATCCCGCCGGTTGCGGGCACGGTGACTATCACTGACGGAGACGGACGTGAGCTGTGGCGCAGTGCGGCAAGTGCCGGAGAGCCCCACGTAAACACGGAGCAGTGCGACTTGGTGCGTTTTATCGCCGAGGATGAGCACATTTTCGCCACGACGGTGCGGGACAACATCTCTATTGGTAACCCGCAGGTCAGCGACGATGACATCTACTCCGTACTGGACGCCGTGGGCCTGCGCAATTGGGTCGATGCCGCACCCGACGGCCTGGACACGATTCTGGACAGCGGCGCGGACAGTCTCTCGGGTGGTCAGCGGCGCAGGCTCATTCTCACCCGGGCACTTGTCAGCACAGCGCCAATCCTGCTTCTCGACGAACCCACCGAACACCTCGACGAAGAGTCGAACCACATCCTGGAAATTCTTCGGAATACCACCGACCTGCCCGGTGGGAGGGGTCGCCGGACGGTGATCGTCGTCAGGCATCCGCGGACGCAGCGCTAACCGGGGCGATTCAACCGGCCGCCCAAAACAGATTCGAAAACGGCAGTTCAGCGTGACACAATACTGTACGTGTTAGATACCTCCACGAGTCCACTCAGCGCCGCCAAGCCCGCCGATGCCACGTCCGCGCACATGCACATCGGCCCCTTTGAGCTCGCTTCCCCCGTGGTACTCGCTCCGATGGCCGGTGTCACCAACGTGGCATTCCGAACGCTGTGCCGCGAGCAGGAGCTGCAGCGTACAGGCACGGTCTCGGGCCTCTATGTCTGCGAGATGGTCACCGCGCGAGCACTGGTCGAGCACAACGAGAAGACCATGCACATGACCACCTTCGCGCCTGACGAAAACCCGCGCAGCCTGCAGCTCTACACCACTGACCCGAAGTGGACCTACGAGGCCGCAAAGATGATTGTCGACGAAAACCTCGCCGACCACATCGATATGAACTTCGGCTGCCCGGTACCGAAGGTCACTCGCAAGGGCGGCGGCTCGGCACTGCCGTATAAGCGCCGTCTCTTCGGCAACATCGTCGCCGCAGCGGTAAAAGCCACTGAGGGCACGGACATCCCGGTGACCGTGAAATTCCGCGTCGGTATCGACGACGAGCACCACACGCATCTCGATGCCGGCCGCATCGCCGCTGAGATGGGCGCCCAGGCTGTGGCTCTGCATGCCCGCACCGCAGCGCAGCGCTACTCCGGCCACGCTGACTGGTCGCAGATCGCGCGGCTGAAGGAGCACATGGTCGACTCCGGCTACAGCGATATCCCGGTGCTTGGCAACGGCGACATCTTTGCCTCCACCGATGCCCGCAAAATGCTCGACGAGACCGGCTGCGACGGTGTCGTCGTCGGTCGCGGCTGCCTTGGCCGCCCGTGGCTGTTCGCGCAGTTGTCCGCCGAGCTGCGTGGCGAAGAAGTGCCGCCGGCACCAACATTTGGTGAGGTCGCGGGGATTATCCGTCGTCACGCGGAACTGCTCGTGGAGCACGAGGGCGAGCGTAAAGGCTGCCGCGACCTGCGCAAGCACATTGCCTGGTACCTGCGGGGATACCCTGCCGGTAGTGAGGTGCGGAAGTCTCTTGCGCGCGTCGATTCGCTGGCAACGCTCGACGAGATTCTCGCACCGCTTTACGACGGCCCCAGCGCCCACGCCCGCCCGGAGGACGCCGACGGCGCCCGCGGCCGACAGGGGTCCCCTGCAAAGGTGGTATTGCCGGAGGGCTGGCTGGACGACCCGGAGGACGACACCGTGCCCGAGGGCGCGGAGATTATGCACTCCGGTGGCTAAGCTTCGGTTCTGAGCGAGTGTTTACATAACTTTACGAGGGGTAATTGGGGGCTCCCCACTAACGCGCGACGTTGTTGAGGATTGCCTACTATGGAACGCATGCGCACTGTCTACCGAGAACAAATGGACAACTTGGCCCACAGCCTGATTGTGATGTGTGACCGAGTTGGCTCCATGCACAAGCTTGCGAACAAGGCCCTCTTCGAGGCTGATTTGGTCTCGGCTGAAACAGTTCTTTCCCAGATTGATTCTCTCGAGGACCTGCGCCAGGATGCGGAGCAGCGAGCCTTCGAGCTGTTGGCCCGCGAAGCTCCTGTGGCTGGTGATCTCCGACAGATTGTCAGTGGCCTCTACATTGTCGAGGACATCTCCCGCATGGGCGCGTTGAGTGTGCATATTGCCAACGTTGCCCGGCGTCGCCACCCGAACAAGGCACTGCCGGAGCCCGTGGAGGGGTTCTTCCGCGAGATGGCCTCCGTATCTGAGCAGATGACGCATGAAACCCGTCAGGTGCTCATCGACTACGACGTTGACCAGGCATTGGCCTTGGATAAGACCGATGACAGCATCGATGACATTCACCAGCACCTGTTTACGCTGACCAACGACGATAATTGGCCGCACTCCCCTGCGCAGACAGTGGATGTCACTCTGCTGAGCCGCTTCTACGAGCGTTACGCGGATCACGCTGTCGAGGTTGCCGCCCGGATTATTTACCTGGCCACCGGTTACAAGCGCGATGTCTACCTGGACAAGCTCGAGGATGAGCGCGACCAGCGCAGCTTTAACCAACGCCTGCAGGCCTTGGAGCGTCACCTGCGGATGTAGGTTCGTGAAGCTGCAGGCTGTTGGGGGGGCTGTTGGGCTGCTCGGCGGGCTGGGTGTTGGGCTGAGCTGTAGGGATGTCGGGGGCTGTTGAGCTGCGTCGATGGGCCAACTGGCACGGGGTTTTAAACCGAAGTGGAGCTGTTTTTAAGCCACACCAGGCTAAACACTGCCCCAGCCACAACACCGCCTCAAACCGAGAAACTGACTAGGTTTATGACACTTTACCGCCTGTAAACGCTATTCACCTGTCATAAACCTAGTCAGTAACTGTTTGTGCGATTACTTTTCGCGTTAGATGTCTGGAGAATGCCGATTCCTATATCGTGTCCATCCCCGCGGCCCAAGAGACAGCCGCTACTCAAGAGACAGCAACAAAAGACTTCTTTGACATTAAATCTGGGGTGACTGCCAGAACTCCCTGATCTGCCCCATCAATGGGCACAACGATTACCACGTTACCTGCGATTTCGCCGTTCTCATACACCGTCTCGAGGGTGTCAAACTCGTCAGGCACCACCGCCCAAAGCTCCGTTTCGTCCGTGGTTTGGCCACCTGCAGTTACATAATTAATACCAAGCCAGGAACTCTGCCCCTGAGGGTCATTCCCCTTGTACTTTGCAGTAACATGCACAAGTCCGTATACAAACCCCTCTGGAGCAGGGTCATTGAACTGATTTTCCGCCAGAACCTCATCGTTAGCGTTTAGATTTACGCTATCGATAGTAATGGCCCACTGCTCACTTTCGATGGTCGTTCCAATCGGCAACGGATTCTCCCGACTACTGCCCGCAGCACCAGAATCGGAAGAATCAGATTTGCTTCCATCCGGGCTAGAGGCAGTCGTATCCCGATTGAACGCATCATCCACGGCATTGCCTACCGAAGAAACAAATACAATTGGCGCAATGAGCAATCCCAACACAGAAAGAATCAGAGCGATAAGAGCTGGTTTTTTGGTAGTTGCGCGCTGAAACAGTCCGACGACCGATAAAATAAATGCAACCGGTAGCGCCACCCAACCAATAATCAAAGCCCCCGGGATACAACCGAGTAAACCAATAATCGCAACTACAAGTGCAATGTAACCGACAATTGGCTTCGGCGCTTTCTCTTCGGCGATTACTGGCCAAGATTGCTCACCCACAGGGGAAAACTGAGGATTGAACTGCGCGTTTTGCTGGTTATCCATAATTGAATAACTCCTATGTAAATATATTTACCCAGATCCCTCTACAGTTTTCCGGGGGACGCTCGATTGCGTCTTCGGAAGATTACCCCGCCCGATAACAAACAGACAATTCCGCCCCAAAACAAACATTATTTTCACCCCCGGCCCCACACCGAAACAAACAGCAATCTCATAAACTGCAACAACAATAAGAACCCCGTACCTCGCGTGAACACGCGTGAAGTACGGGGCTCTTATTGGCTTATTACGGCATACGCAAAGCGTTTAGCCGAAGCGACCGGAGATGTAGTCCTCGGTTTCCTTCTTGTCTGGATTCTCGAAGATCTTCTTGGTCGGGCCAACCTCAACCAGGCGACCCGGCTTACCGGTTGCCTCGAGGGAGAAGAATGCGGTCTGATCGGACACACGAGCTGCCTGCTGCATGTTGTGGGTCACGATGACGATGGTGAATTCTTCCTTCAGCTCATGAATCAGGTCCTCGATTGCCAGGGTGGAAATCGGGTCCAGTGCGGAACACGGCTCATCCATCAGCAGAACTTCCGGCTCAACTGCAATTGCACGTGCGATGCATAGACGCTGCTGCTGACCACCGGAGAGGCCGCCACCCGGCTTGTCCAGGCGGTCCTTGACCTCATCCCAGAGGTTGGCGCCGCGCAGGGACTTCTCGGCAACCTCCTGGAGATGAGCCTTGTTTTTAACACCGGCCAACTTCAGGCCAGCCACGACGTTGTCCTCGATGGACATGGTCGGGAACGGGTTCGGACGCTGGAACACCATACCGATGGTGTTACGAACGGAGACCGGATCGATCTTCGGGCCATAGATGTTTTCGCCGTCGAGAAGCACCTCGCCAGTGACGTAGGCACCCGGGATGACCTCGTGCATACGGTTCAGCGAACGGAGCACGGTGGACTTACCACAGCCGGACGGGCCAATGAATGCGGTAACGGAACGCGGCGGGACGTGCAGGTCGACGTTCTGCACAGCGTGGAAATCGCCGTAGTAGATGTTGACATCGTTAAGGTCTAGGCGCTTAGCCATGGTCTTTCAAAAACCTTCCTTGAAATAGCGGACGTTAGGCGCCCAGCATTAACTGCTCTTGACGGAGAACTTGGCGGATACGAAGCGCGCCAGGATATTGATGAGGGCAATGATGAGAACCAGCGTGAGCGCTGCGCCCCACATCTTGTCGAATGCCGCACCGGTATTACCGGCCTTGTACATGTCCAGCATGAACAGCGGCAGCGAGGACTGCGACTGGCCGAACGGGTTATAGGTGATGATTCGCGAGGTTGCAACCAGGATCAGCATCGGTGCGGACTCACCCATGACGCGGGCGACGGCCAGCATGACGCCGGTGACGATGCCCGACAGTGCGGTCGGGAGCACAATCTTCAAAATGGTCTTCCACTTCGGAACACCCAGAGCGTAAGAGGCTTCACGCAACTCGTGCGGAACGATGCGCAGCATTTCCTCGGTGTTGCGCACAACGATCGGCAGCATCAGCAGAACCAGCGCCAGCGAGACAGCGAAACCGGAACGGCTCATGCCGAACATGACCACCCACATCGAGTAGATGAACAGCGACGCGACGATCGACGGCACACCGGAGCGGATGTCGACCATGAAGGTGGTGACCTTGCCCAGACGGGAGTTACCTGCATACTCGACCAAGTAGATGGCGACGAAGATACCGAACGGCACGGTCATGAGAGTCGTGACCAGAGCCTGAACCAAGGTACCGACGATTGCGTGAGCAACACCACCGGCAGACGCACCAACAGTGACACCACGCTGGGAAGCAGTCCACCACTCACCACTCAGCAGTGACGGGGTGCCTCGGACGACAAGCTCGAAGAGAACCCACACCAGCGGGATCAGGGCAAGAGCCATGCAGCAGTAAATGAGGACCGTGGAGACGTTGTCTGCCACCTTGCGGGAACCCTTAATTTGGGTGAAAGCCGACTCCGTGGTGGGGACCATGTCTGCAGGGCCGTGAGGCGAAGAATCAGTAGTTGAACTAGTCATTGTTACTTCTCGTTTCTTTTCCTACGACCTTGCTACTTCTTCGCAATCATTCGGGCTGCGGAGTTGACCACGAAGGTCAGCAAGAACAGCACCAAACCTGCGGACATGTATGCGCCGGCCTTGAGGTTGTCATTGAACTCTGGTGCCGCATTAGCAATTGCGGTTGCGAAGGTGGTACCACCATCGAAAAGCGAGCCACGGAATGCCGAGGACGGGGAGATCACGAGGTAGAGAGCCATCGTCTCACCGAGAGCACGTCCCAGACCCAGCATCGAGCCGGAGATAAAGCCAGAACGACCGAATGGCAGAATAGCCAGCTTGACCATCTCCCAACGGGTCGCACCGAGAGCCAGCGATGCCTCAATGTGACCACGCGGGGTCTGAACAAAGACCTCACGGGTGGTAGCCGCGATAACCGGCAGAATCATAATTGCCAGCACAATGCCACCGGTGAAGAGGTTTCGACCGGTCTCGAATGCCGGCGAGTTTGGGTACAGGGCAAACATCGGGATAAAGCCCAGTGTCTTAGCCAACCACCCGTACAGACCAGCCAAGGCCGGACCGAGAGCCATAAAGCCCCACAGACCGTAAACAATCGACGGCACTGCGGCCAGCAAATCCACGAGGTAACCCAGCGGCTTGACCATCTTCTTTGGAGCATAGGCAGTCAGGAAGATAGCAATACCCAGCGCAACCGGCATAGCCAGAATCAGCGCCAGGATGGAAACCGCGACGGTCACCAGAAACATGTTCGGAATACCGAAGTACATGGCGGAGGTATCCGCCAGGTTCCATCGTTCGGTGTAGGTGAAGAAGTTCGCTTCGTTACGGGACATTGCCGGAACTGCGCGCAGGAGCAGGAACACTGCAATTGCGATGATGGCAGCAGTCACCAATGCGGAAGATCCTACCGCCAGAATCTTGAAGATTCGGTCACCAGGACGAACAACGCCGGTCTGAATGGCTTGCTCTTCCGAGCTCTCGTCGCCGGAGGAATCCACCTGCGGTGCTGAGGACTGCAACAGACTGCTGTCTACAGCCTCCTGCTTCCCTTCAATGGGAGTCGAGGAACTCATGATCTCATTTCCTAAGTAGAAGTGATTTGTGCTTCAACGCACATGAAGACCGATTGGCCTCAGTACCCCTCTACGAGCGGTACCCAATCAACTGAGGTGTCGATATATAAAGCCAACCGGTCTACGTCAGGTTTTCGGCCTACAGCTCAAATCTGCGTGGCCGGCTGAAGTGACCCTCGCGCCAACTGGGGTAACGACAGAGCTCACTCTGCTTTCACCCGCGTTGCACGCAAAGAATTACTTGATAGCGTCAACCGCTGCGGACAGCTTGTCCTTGAACTCACCTTGAACCGGGATGTAACCCAGCTCTTCGAGCTCTGGGCCCTGGCCCTCTTCCAGAACAACCTTCAGGAAGTTCTTAACCAGGTCACGAGTCTGCTCGTCGTAACCAGCGGAGCAGACGATTTCGTAAGTGGTCAGAACCAGCGGGTAAGCGCCTTCCTCATCCATTGCGAACAGAGCGTCGGTGTCAACAACCATGTTGTGACCCTCAGTCTTGAACGTGACGGAATCCAGAGCCTTACCGACGGTGTCGTTGTTCAGCTCAACCGGACCATGACCGAAGTCCATCTTGGCGATGCCCAGGTCCTTGTCCTCAGCGAAGCCAGCCTCGACGTAGGTGATAGCACCGTCGATGTTGGCGACCTCGTTGACAACACCAGCCGAGCCGTTAGCACCCTGGCCAGTAGCAGTCGGGAAGGACTTGGAAGCCTCGTGCTGCCACTGCTCCGGAGCAGCTGCGCTCAGGAACTTCATGAAGTTATCAGTAGTACCGGACTCCTCAGAGCGGTAGACAACCTTGATGTCCTTCTCCGGAAGATCGACACCCTCGTTGACCTCAGCGATCTTCGGGTCGTTCCACTTGGTGATCTTGCCGTCGAAGATTTCAGCAACCAGAGCCGGGGTCAGAGCGACGTCAACACCCTCGAGGTTGTAGGCAACGGCAACCGGACCGATAACCATCGGCAGGTGCCATGCTTCATTGCCGTCGCAGCGCTTCTTAGCCTCTGCGACCTGGTCCTTGCCGTCCTTCTCCTTCAGCGGGGAGTCAGAGCCAGCGAAAGCAACGGTGCCGGCAATGAACTGAGTCTGACCGGAACCAGAGCCAGATGCGTTGTACGACAGGGTCGAGCCGGTCTCTTCAAACTTGGTGGCAAACAAATCCATGGCGCGCTGCTGCGAGGTAGCGCCCTCGCCCTGCAGCTCACCGGTGACGTCAGCCAGACCCTCAACGTTAGAAGCGCCTTCGCCGCCCTCTTCAGAGCAAGCAGCCAGGGTAAGGCTTGCAACAGCGGCCAAACCAATGACAGATGCCGCACGGTTCTTCTTCAGCACAGTAAATCCTCCGGGGTTTTACACAATGAGTGAAACAGTTCACGTGGAACCGCCACACTCCGGTCCACTGCGCTGAACCTATCTACCGATAGTAACCGGAACCTGTTCAGAACATTAACAATTGGTGAACGGCGCAAGTAATTCTTTATTTATCCTCATTTTCCCTGTAAGAGGCCCTAAAATGCGCCCCTGAAACACTGAGGATTGGACAGCATCTCCTCAAAAACACAAGAATCATTGCCCCCGCGCCAGAGGAAAACCACCTAAAACTGAGATAAAGCTAAGCTCCCCCTTCAACAACTCGCCTTCAATAACTCCCCCAATAAACCGAACCGTCGCATCTACGCGCCGTACATCACATCACGGCGGGCCACCTCGAAACCGACCGCACGGTACGTGCGCACTGCCGGCGCATTGTCGCCTTCCACATAGAGAATTACCTTTTCCGCTCCCCGGTTCCGGAGATAGGAAAGCCCAACATTGGTCAGCCATCGCCCCAGGCCACGTCCGCGTGCCTTCGAGCTCAGCCCGATCACATACACCTCACCAGTTGGCACAGACTCCTCGGCGTGCCACTTCGTCCAGTGGAAACCGCAAATCTCCTCCGCACTGTCGCGCGCCCCGGCCACATCCGCAGCAAAGAAAACGCCCTCCGGGTCGAACCACTGCACGTTTCGAGCTCGATCGAGTTGTGGCTGCGACCAACCACCCTGCTCCGGATGCCAGTCAAACGCCTCGTTATTCACAGCCAACCACGCCCGATCCACGGCCGCCTCACCCCACTTCGCACGTGCCGCAGTCAGGGTTAGCGCTTCAACATCATCACGCTTATCGACGTCCCCCGCCGCCTTCTCCAACGCTGAGCTCGAAATGGACATCTGCAACAGCTCGCGGATGACCTTGCGTCCCGTCAACTCTGCCAAACGACTGGCACCGGCAACATCTCCGTGAGCCCAGATAGGCAGGCGCTCGCCGACCTCAGCATCGATGTGCGCTAGCAGCTTCGCCCCCACTCCTTGCTTACGAAACTCCGGGTCAACAGCCATTTCCACAGCATCTGGCGCAACGGCTGCCAGGCCCAAGTAACGGTCGTTCTCAATAATCGCAAAGTGTCGATGCCCGAAAGAGTCGTCGTCAAGCCCTCGGACGAAAGCCTCGCCGAACGCCTCCACGCCGTCGGCGGAGTGGGCGTGCTGCAGTAGCGTATCGGCGGCGGTGGTGTCTACGTCAAGCAGTTCGGTTACGTTCATACGCCCCACCCTATACACAGCAGCGAATTCAACACTTCCCCGATGTCGTCTGAGCCAAAAGCGATGGGGTACTAATAGAGTGTGTCCATTTCCCGACGACAGAAGAAGATCGGTGGCTCTATCCTCGCCGTTGCCGCGCTGGTGATTGCCACCGACATGGGCTTCGCCAGCCATGCGGAGTACAAGCTCTCCGAGCATATTCAGGAGACTGCTCAGCTGGAGATGACCCCATACGTCGCCATTGGTGGCAAGGCCTACTTGTCTTCCTTTGTTACGGGTAAGTGGAGCTCCGTAACCTCGCGCATCCGCGATGTCGAGGTGCCCGACTTCGGCTTGGTATCTCTGGAGTACGGAGCTTCCAACGTTAAGATCCCGGCATCGGCAGTGCTCAGCGGTAATTTCCCAGAATCGCCGACGAAGCAGTACTTCACTAAGCTCTCGCTCGACGGTGTCTCTCTGGGAAACAAGCTGGGACTGACCGATTTGAGCATCCAGAGCCTGAAGGACTCCTCCCCCACCGGCGGCTGGGAGACCGAGGCTATCTTCGAGGCCACGCCAGCCGGATGGCAGGGAAAAACCCAGGTTACGGCGAAGTTGCGCATTGTCAGCCGCGACGTGGTCATTACGCCGATGGAGATTATTTCTGCGCCCTCGTCCCCAACGGATTCTAAAAGCCACATCAAACCTGAGCTGTCTGAGGCTGATACGCAGCACATCATGGACACCTTCGCTCTGACGCTGCGGGATTCAGAGATACCGATGGGCATGCCGGCGACTCGCGTGTACGTGTCGGGCGGTTCTATCACCATCGAAGGCGAACAGATTCTGTGCACCGTGTCGCCAACAAACTTCATGCCGCCGACATCCCAGCAGGATGCCGAGGCGTCAGCTCAATCCACGGAGAAGCTGCCGGAGAAGAACTGTCGGGTGCGTCGCTAAGGCCGTCGTCAAGCATCGCCGTTAAGCGTCGGTGCAGCGTTAGCACCATGCGACAACAGCCCATACATGGCCACAAGAGCTTCAGCGGTAGAGTGTGAAGCATGACCGAGAAGAATGGCAGCAACCAGACAGACGCCGCTGCACAGGAGCCTGCAGCTGCGGAAGCCCCTCGCCTCGACGGCAACGAGGCCATCAACCGCGCGGCCGAACAGGCCAAGAGCACCGCTACGCGCAACATCACTGAGCTTGAGGGGCTCCCGATCCCTGACGAGACCGCTAACCTGCGCTTCGGCCCGAATATTCACGACGGCCTGCTGGCACTACTGCCGCTGGTCGGCGTGTGGCGCGGTGAGGGGCAGGCAAACACCGTCGTCGACGGTGAGTACAACTTCGGCCAGCAGGTTATCTTCAGCCACGATGGCGAGAACTACCTGAAGTATGAGTCGCGCATCTGGAAGCTGGATGAAGAAGGCAAACCAACCGGCCCTGACCAGCGCGAAACGGGATTTTGGCGCATCAACAACGATGACGAGATTGAGTTCATCTGCGTCCACTCCACCGGCGTCACTGAGATTTACTACGGCAAGCCGGTCTCTGAGCGCGCATGGGAGCTGCAGGCAGCCTCCACAATGGTCACTGCTACCGGTCCAGCATCACTTGGCCCGGGCAAGCGCCTCTACGGCCTGATGCCGAACAACGATCTCGGCTGGGTGGACGAGCGCCTGCGGGATGAGGAATTCACTCCCCGTATGTCCGCGCAGCTTAAGCGTTACGCAGGCTAGGTTCTCCCCCGCTTTACGACGGGCGCTGTGTGGCCTGGCTGCGGGGCCCTATTACTTTGCGCACTACGGCTTGGCGCCCTACTGCGACAAGCCCTACTGCGTCGCCAGCGCCTCGTCACACAGGTCACGGAATTCCTTTTCCGCGGCTACATCCGGCTGTCGAATGGGCTCACCATCGATGGACTTAACCACGACCGCGATGCGCACCGAGGACACTAGCCACACCGCATCAGCGGTGAATAGGTCCCTTGGTACCAGAACCGTCGGAGTGACTTTCCAGCCGCAGTTGGCAGCTGTTTCAAACAGCGCTGCCTGAGTCGTGCCCGGCAGCACTCCTTCACCGGGGTTGGGGGTCAGCAGCTCATTGCCGCGCTGAACGATGATGGTCGATGTCGGGCCTTCCAGGAGCTTTCCCTCTGCGGAGGTGAAGATGACATCGTCAAAACCCTTGGACTTGGCATAGCGTAATGCGGCCATATTAGCTGCGTATGACAACGTTTTCGCGCCGATGAGCGCCCACGGTGCACGGGAGCCAAGGTCGAGCGAGAAACCACGCTCTGCAAGCATGACCGATACCGGCTTCAGGCGATTTTCCGCCACCTTTTCCGCGGAGCTTGCCAAAACGTAGCCAGTCGGCCTTCCAGTGGACTCGCGACCACGCGAGTAAACCCACCGCAACGTCGCATCCCCCTCAATTGACCTATCGCGCAACTCCCGTAGTGCAACCTCGGTAGCCGCCCGCCATTGCTCCAGATCCGGGGTTGGCAAATCCAGCATTAGCGCTGACGATGCGAACCGCTTCTCGTGCCGGTCGGTATTACAGGTATGACCACCCCTGACCAGGAGTGTTTCAAAAACTCCGTCGCCGCGAATAGCCCCGAGATCATCCGCGTAGAGGAACGGCTGTCCTGCCTCGACAGCAATCGGGCCACCGTCTGCGAAGACGTCGATAAGCACTAGAGAAGAAAGCGAATCCGTCATACCTCCAAGCTTAATCCATGCTTAATTTGGGGATTTCTGGTTAACATGAGGGAGTGAGTGTTGAGTATGTAAGTCCTTTGATGTCTCACGTGGCTGGTGCCGCCGCCCTCGAATTGGGCGGACAGACGGAAGGTTCAGAGAAGGCTCCAGAGAACGCCCCAGACGGAACCTCAGAGAAAAACGTCGAGCAAACCACAGGGCAAGCTAGCGTGGCATGGCACTACGGCCGTCCACTGATAGAGCAACGTCATCTACAAGAGGACTGCGGAGTAGTAGATCGCTCGTACTACCGCGTTATTGAGGTTACTGGCGAGGATCGCCTGACCTACCTCAACACACTTTTTTCACAGAAGGTCGACGATGCCACCCCCGGCACTGTCACTGAAGCACTGAACCTGGATGCAAACGGTCACGTTCTCCATCACATGACGTTGACTGTTTTGGACGATTCCGTGCTTATCGACGTGCCCCCTGCCGGCTTCGACTCCCTGTTGAAGTACCTGAACATGATGGTGTTCTGGTCCAAGGTGGAAATTGCTGAGGTAGAAAGGGCGATTATTTCCGTCATGGGGCCGAATGCCCCTGAGGTCCTGGTAGCCGCTGGTCTCGCATTCCCGCAGGTGGGTAAAGCTACGACTGTGGGACATTCCTACGTCCGGCACCTGCCGTGGCCACGCGGCGGGCGTGTGGATGTGCTCGTACGCCGACAGGATTTAGTCGGTGCTTGGGACGCGCTGGTGGCCGCTGGCGCCTCCCCAGTCGGCCTGATGGGCTGGGAGGCCGAACGCGTAGTCTCCTTGCGGCCCGAGCTGGGAATCGACGTAGACGAGAAGATGATTCCGCATGAGGCTCCCCGCTGGATTGCTTCTGAATTCGACACGGCTGCCGTGCACTTGGACAAGGGCTGCTATCGCGGCCAAGAGACGGTATCACGTGTCCACAATGTTGGTCGCTCCCCACGAATTTTGGTGATGCTGCAGCTCGACGGCTCGGCCACCCTGCCGGAAACCGGCAATCCAGTGATGATGGGCAAGCGCGCCGTGGGCCGCGTGGGCACCGTCGTGCAACATGCCGATTACGGCCCGATTGCTTTGGCTCTGCTTAAACGCTCAGCTCAGGAGCGCGAGGGCCTTGTGGTGGGTGACTGCGCCGTGGCCGTCGACCCTTCCTCCATCGACCGCGTTGAGCAGCTGCCGCCGGGCCGTGTGGCCATCAACCGCCTGCGTGGGAAATAGGTAACAGGAAATAGGTAAAGCCACCAGACAGAGTGGTGAAAAAATAACTTTTTCCATTCTTTTTCAGAAAGGATATTTCCCCAGGTCACTACACATATTGAGTTGCCTGATCGCGAGGACACAACCCACTATGGGCCTCCCCGCGTAACCCCTTCGTCTAAAAATCGGCTATGGTGTCTTACAGGAATTAACGCAATAAGACATAAGTGGGTCGGCCGTATCCCCGTGCCGTCCCACGGATTACACAAGGGGGTCAGGCCATGGGTCGCGGCCGTGCGAAAGCAAAGCAGGCGAAGGTTGCCCGTCAGCTCAAGTACGATTCACCAGAAATGGATTTGGAACGTCTGCAGCGGGAACTCGTCGGCAAGTCGAACGAGTCCGATCGAGACGACTATTACTCTGACTGGGAGGAATGGGCCTCAGGCGCTGGTCGCGACAGCTAGCGCAAGCTAACCGCTGTCGTATTTTCCGCAAAGCGTTTCTATTTCAATAAAACAAGCACCCACCAACGATTCCGTTGGTGGGTGCTTGCTTTTGCTTAGTCGACTGCGATTATGTTCGGCCGTTTATGCTCGGCCGCAGCGGATCAATCCGAGTTACTGACTGCGTTTATGACAAAAATCGCCCAAAAAACGGCTCGAAAGTGTCATAAACTCATACAGTTTCACATTTGCAGCCCGTGGTTTTCTGGGATCTCCGTTGTGCAACCCGCATCCCGGCCGCCCGTCGCAGTAAACCGACGGCCGGCCGAACCTAGAAGCGCGGGTGGCTGCCGCGCAAAACAGCCCCGTCCTCGCCCGCCTCGCTCTTGCGTACAGTACCCAGCTCCCAAGCGTTGATGTGGCGGGCAGTCAGCAGAGCCAGGGCACGATCGCGGTCCTCTGCGGAAACAATCGCAACCATGCCAACACCCATGTTGAAGGTCTTCTCCATCTCCTCGCGGGAGACGTTGCCGAGCTCAGCAATGGTCTTGAAAATCGGACCCGGGGTCCAAGTTGCGCGGCTCATGTCGGCGGTCAGGCCTTCCGGCATGATGCGAACCATGTTGCCAGCCAATCCACCACCGGTGACGTGGCAGAAAGTGCGGACCTCGGCCTCGTTCATGAGAGCCAGGCAGTCCTTCGCATAAATCTTGGTTGGCTCCAGCAGCTCCTCACCGAGGGTACGTCCGAAGTCTTCGACGTATCCGTCGAGCTCCAGACCGGCCTTTTCCAGGAGAACGTAGCGAGCCAGCGAGTAGCCATTGGAGTGAAGTCCAGAGGACTCCATGGCGATAATGACATCGCCCTCACGCACGCGGTCCGGGCCGAGAAGCTTGTCCTCTTCCACGACACCGACGCCGGTAGCGGAGACATCGTACTCGCCTGGTTCCATCACACCCGGGTGCTCTGCAGTCTCGCCGCCCAGGAGAGCGCAACCCGCCTGGACGCATCCCTCGGCGATGCCGGAAACGATCTCGGCGACGTGCTCCGGCACGACCTTGCCAATTGCGATGTAGTCCTGCAGGAACAGCGGCTCGGCGCCGCACACGACCAGGTCATCGACGACCATGGCGACCAGGTCCAGGCCGATGGTGTCGTGCTTGCCGACGGCCTGCGCCACGGCCAACTTGGTCCCCACACCATCGGAGGATGCGGCCAGCAGCGGCTTTTCGTAGTTGCCCAGTGCAAACAGGCCGGCAAAACCGCCGAGCCCGCCACGGACCTCTGGGCGAGTGGCCTTCTTGGCAATCGGGGCGAATAGTTCAACGGCGCGGTCGCCGGCTTCGATGTCGACGCCGGCTGCAGCGTAGGAAGCACCAGAAACGTTCTCGGTCATTAGAGGCTCTCGCTTTAAACTTTCTCCCCCGGGCGGCGTTACTGCCGTATCCGGGAGTATTGGCGGACCGGGAACAAAGCAACGGCTGCAATCCACAGCACCGCTTGCGCTTTGTTCTCGGTTCAGTTCTCGTAGTTCATTCTAAGGAGGTTTCGAGGCTAATTGCTCGTTGCGGCTTTGGCAGCCTGGGCTGCCTGCATCCTCTCCACAGCTGCCGCATTCGGATTGCCCTCCGGCAGACCCAACGGGTACTTGCCATCGAAGCAGGCACAACAGACTTCGGTCTTTGCCTGCTCGGAAGCGGCGACCATGCCATCGATGGAGACAAATCCCAGGCTGTCGGCGCCAATCGCGGTTGCGATACCGGCGACGATGTCATTCTCATCTACGCCGTTGGCCAACAGCTCGCCCGGAGAGGCGAAGTCAATGCCGTAGAAGCACGGCCATTTCACCGGCGGCGCGGCGATGCGCACGTGCACTTCCTTTGCACCGGCCTCACGCAGCATGCGAATCAGGGCACGCTGAGTGTTGCCGCGGACGATGGAGTCATCGACCACGACCAAGCGCTTACCGGCGATAACTTCCTTCAGCGGGTTCAGCTTCAGTCGGATGCCCAGCTGACGAATCGTCTGCGAAGGCTGAATGAAGGTACGCCCCACGTAGCCGTTTTTGGTCAGCCCCTGTCCAAACGGGATGCCCGATTCCTGGGCGTAGCCAACAGCGGCCGGGGTACCGGATTCCGGCACCGGCATCACCAGGTCACCGTCAGCCGGGAACTCGCGGGCCAACTGGCGGCCCAGCTCAAGACGCACCGCGTTGACGGAGCGACCACGGATGTTGGAGTCCGGGCGCGCCAGGTAGACGTACTCAAAAATGCATCCAGCGTGGGTGGTCTCGGCAAAACGCTGCGAACGCACACCGGAAGCATCAATGGTCACCATCTCGCCTGGCTCGATCTCGCGGACGAACGATGCACCGACGATATCCAGCGCGCAAGTCTCGGATGCGACTACCCAGCCACCGGACAGGCGCCCCAGGCACAGCGGGCGCACACCGTATGGGTCACGCGCGGCGTACAGCGTCTCGCCATCGGTGAAAGTAAGACAGAAAGCGCCCTTCAAACGCGGCAGCAGTGCCATCGCGGCCGCTTCTACATTGGTGCTGCAGCCGTAATCTTCGGGGTGGTCAATCTTGCCGGTTTCGTCGGCAAGCAAAGTGGTCATGATTGCGGAGTCACTGGGCAGCTCGCCCTCTTCACGCAGCAGGCCCTTGTCGACCGCCTCATGGAACAGCGTGAGGTGGTTGGTCAGGTTGCCGTTGTGCCCCAGCGCGATGTCCGTGCCGTCGGAGGCCATCTGGAACATCGGCTGTGCATTCTCCCACGCAGGAGCGCCAGCGGTGGTGTAGCGCGTGTGCCCCACCGCTACGTGCCCCTTCAGAGCGTCGAGCGTCTGCTCATCAAAAACCTGGGAAACAAGGCCCAGGTCCTTGAATACGAGAATTTGGTCGCCGTCGCCGACTGCGATACCGGCGGCTTCCTGGCCGCGATGCTGCAGGGCAAACAGGCCATAGTAGGTGAGTTTGGACACGTCTTCGCCAGGTGCCCAAACGCCAAAAACGCCACATTCTTCGCGCGGGGATGTCTCCCCCAAATCGTCGTATGGCGAAATTGGCAAAAGTTTGGTCTTTGGTGCACCTGAAATGTTGGTATCGGCCACGACATTCACACTAATAGCCCCACCCGCCTGGGCACCAATTCAGCATCCCCCCACGGGCTTTAAGAAATGCGCGCCACCGGCAGATGATTCCCAATTTCCGCCGCGCGCGTTCCCGACATATCGATGTGCGCCTGCACCTGCTCTAACGTGATCATTCCGCACGCGAGTCCCAGCCAAATCTCCGGCGACATCTCCACGACATTGGGCGGCGTACCGCGCGTGTGCCTGGGGCCCTCAATGCACTGGACCGCGACGAAGGGCGGCACGCGCACCTCGACGCTATGCCCCGGAGCCTCTTGGGCGAGCATCCGCACGGACAGACGTACCGCTTTGGCAAGGCTCGCACGGCTTAACGACGACCCCTGCGCCCCATCCGGCCCGATGAAGGAGGCAGCCTCTTGGTCAGATAGCAATTCGCGGCCGAGAAGCCGTTGCGCCGCCCAGGGTGCGGCGGTGGAAAGAGCGCTGCGAACGTCGAAAGGCGAGATTTTGGATACCATAACCTCATCCTAGAGTTATGCTTTCATATATGGATACGCAGTCAACTGAAAAAGCTGAACAGGTGCATGCTCCAGCGTCACCATCTCTTGTACTCCGTTTTATGGCATCGCCGACCGATGTCATTATGGCCGGAACCAATTCTGTCCACGGCGGCCGTGTGTTGCAGTGGATTGACAAGGCCGCTTACGCCTGCGCGACCGGCTGGTCGGGACGCTACTGCGTGACTGCGTACTTCGGTCACATTCACTTCACTCGCCCGATTCCCAGTGGCCACATTGTCGAGGTGCGCTCCAAGATTGCGCATACCGGCCGCAGTTCCATGCACATCGTCAACGAAGTGCTCTCGGCTGATCCGCGCGAGGGCAAGTTCACCCGCGCAGCTGACTGCCTGGTGATCTTCGTGGCCATGGATGAAAACGGTAAGTCGACTCCGGTGCCGAAGTGGGTGCCGCAAACAGAGGAAGAAGAGCGCGTTGAGAAAGCCGCTCTTTCCCGTTTTGAGCTCCGCCGCGACATCGAAGCCAGCATGCGCGCGCAGACCTACTCCGCGGACTCTTCCGCACCCGAACTGACCACACGTTTCCTGGCAAAGCCGACCGATGTCAACTGGGGCGGAAACGTCCACGGCGGCACCGCCATGGAGTGGATCGACGAGGCTGCGACGGCAGTTACCACCAACTGGGCAGGGCGCCAGACCATTTCTGTCTACGCAGGTGGTATTCGCTTCTACAGCCCAATCCACATTGGCGACCTGGTTGAGGTGCGCGCACGCATCCTGCGTACAGGCACGACCTCGATGCACCTGTCGGTGCAGGTCTACTGCTGTGAGCCCCGCAAGGGTGTCGGCGGCCTGCGCAAGGCACTGCATTCGACCATGACGTATGTCGCAATTGATGACGATTTCAACCCGCAGCCGGTACCGCACTTCCAGCCGACGACGGATGAGGACAAGCGCCTGCACGCTCACGATCTGTCACTGAAGGCGTTGCGTGACAAGTACAGCCCACTGCCGCTGATTGAGCGCGAACAGGATTAAGCCGCCTGGCTACCCGGCTTCCTGTTTTTCCACCAGATGGATAGGAACATCCAGCCAATCAGCGCGAAGGTGATGTAGGTGACGTACCGGTCAATCGTCTGCAGGGAGCCCTGGATGCTTGGGCCAAACTTCAGGCCCAAGTACAGGTAGAAGCACTTGAGCATTGCGGCACAGAGGAAGAGGTACACGCCTACTACCCAGCCGCGCACCTTCGCAATACCACCGATGGCCACGACAATCGTGGCCGGAATCGGCGAGAATGGCACAAACGATGCCAGCACACTCAGCCCGATGCGTTCATAGATGAAGTTCTCCATCTTCTTAAACCATCGCGGTGGGTGTCCGCCGAAACTCATCGTGATGAATTCCGTGCCCCACTTCTTGCCCATCCAGTAGAAGAACGGCATGAACTTGATTGTCGAAAGCGCCGCAATCACTACAACAGCGAAGAGGAAGAGCGGCCGGTCCTCGTTTTCCGACGCGAGAATCAGCACCGACAGATTCGATCCTGTCAGCCATGTGTGCAAGAACGTGTACTTGAGCAGCAAAACCGCACGGAACGGGATGATTGCAAAGCCATACACGGCAACCAGCATCAGCGATGCATAGAGAAGCTTGTCTATTTTGTCCGGCTCACGCAGGAAGCTCGGCAAATCCTCACGAGGGTCGTGCTCGGCCTCGTTACGCATGTCGGGTGAAGTCATGAACCACAGTTTAACTGCACGCCCTCTTCTGCAGCAGGAGCCGCAGACTAGGCCATTACGTACGGCTCAGACGCACTCGCCAAGGACGACCGCAGCGCCGCCTACTATCCTGGGAAGATATGACCACCGATTCACCCGCGCCTGTACCCGCACAGCAGCCTCATGCAGCACGGTCTGAGTCTTCCTCACCATCGCTTGACGACGGCCAGGAGAACGCATCCTCACCGAGCATGCTGCAACGTGTTCGCGCCGCTATCCCGCCTGTGTCCATCCTGGTACTGACGGCGGTATTCCTCTTCGCCGGGTGGTTCACGCTCTTCGGTCCTATCAATGTTCTGGCGTGGCGTGGTGGCACGTTCCCCCGCACCGAGGCAGACCGCCCTTACTATCAGCAGGCTCTGAAGGATGTTGCGCGCTATCAGTACGAGGAGCAGCCCTCCCCTGAGGTTTACTTCGGCCTGGCGTGTGGCGCTACTGATGACGACATCCGCAGCGTTATCCCCAAGGTCGGCGAGCACCCGAATTCAGACGCAGACCCAACTGCTGATGCAGATGCCGTCGCCGCCGCTGCTGCCACCAGGCCGGGTTCTGCACCCACAGCTGCGAACCAGACCGCGAAGCTGAATCCAAACCTTGACGCATTCGGCAACACGGTCGACTGCTCCGGTTCCTGGACTGCGCCATTCTTGTCATTCCTGCTCGCGTCCGCGGGTGTTCCGGTCTTTGATACGCCCGAGGATTCGGCTGCCGCAGCCGAGAACCCATGGCTGGTTACGGATGTCGAACAGCTCATGGATGCCTACAAGGCACATGATGCTTTCGTCACCGACAAGGACTTCTCTCCTCAGGTGGGTGACATCATTTTCTACCGCTACCCCGCAGGCCTTGGGGTGCACGCCAACATGGTTGTCGCGGTTCAGGGTGACTGGGTCACCATCGGTGGCGATGAGCTTGGCAAGGTCGGTCTAGCTAGCATGACCCTGCGCAACCGAGGTGGCATCGTGGGCTACGGTGCCACGGGCTACTTCGAGCAGGCACCGCTGGACGCCACCAAATAGCCAAGTTTAAATAGGCAAGTTTTCCTCGATGAGGTCGCGCAGAGCATCGTCGTCAGGCGAGACCTTGGAGCGGAAACGGCCGATGACCTCACCCTCGGGCGAGACAACGAACTTTTCGAAGTTCCACTTCACATCCCCAGCCTCGCCGTCGGCGTCCGGGGTTTCCTTCAACAGCTTGTACAGTGGGTGCGCGCCATGGCCGTTGACCTTCGTCTTTTGGAAGAGCGGGAAGGTAACGCCGAATTCGCGCTGGCAGAACTGCTTGATTTCCTCGGCGTTGCCGGGCTCTTGCCCACCGAACTGATTGCAGGGGAAGCCGAGGACGAAGAAGCCACGGGGTGCGAATTCGTCGAAAAGTCCTTGCAGATCGTCGTACTGATCCGTGAAACCGCACTCCGAGGCGGTGTTGACGATAAGCAGAACGTGGCCTGCCCAGTCATTCATCGTTGCTTCGTTGCCGTCGATGGTGGTCACTGGGATGTCGAAGAGATTGCTCATAAACCCCACACTAGGGCAGTCCCCCGATAGCCGTCAGAGGTAGCGACTAGCCGACCTGCTCCATGCCTTCAAAGAGCTCGCGGCCCAGCGGCACCGAAGAGTGGTTGACCGGCTGCGCACCCCCATCGACCGCCTGGTCAATGATGCCGACAACATCCTGGCGCAGCTTGTGCTCCCGCAGTTTCGAAGCGTTAACGGAGATGCGCACCGCGCGGCCCTTCTCCAGCGAGCGCTGCACCGAGGAGCGCACCGCACGGCGCCACCAACCGGCGCCGCCAAAGCCCTCGCCGATAGCCAGCACGCGAGTCGGATCAACAGCACCAGTGGTCAGGTCGCGGACACCATTTCGGTCCGCTGCCACACGGAAGCCCAGCTCCGGCAGCACGTTCATGGTCTCTGGCGACATGGTCCACTTCGGCGGTGCAAAGACGTCCGTCTCAAAACCCATCGCACGCATCTGGCGCGTTGCGGCAGTCAGGCGCAAACGCGCTTCATGTTCGCTTAACGACGCAAATTCCGCGCCCCGGCCTCGAACTGACTGATCGAACCCCGCGAGAATAATCTCGATGCCGTCATCACTACGACGGCGGAGCCAATCCAGCACCGCCGGAGCTTCCCGCAACGACCAGTTTTTACCCGCATGCGGCGCTACCAGCAGAGACGGTGTAATACCACGCTGTTCCATCGCTGCCACGAAACGAGCGACGTCGAGCAACGTGCCATCGCGCAAACCCGACACCGACACCAAAAGCGGCGAACCGAACTCACCACCGTCAACAGTTACGAGCTCTTTGCCCGCTGGACGAATGACCTGGTCGGTCGTCCGAATCTGTTCTTGCACCCCACTGCCTGCCATGGATTCAACAAAAACAGGCGTATGTAAATTTTTGGTAACGGAGAGGACAAGGCTTGGAGAATACTCAGAGGCCTTTCAAATAAGAGTTCAGATAAGCGCCATGCAGGGCATCAATGTGCGTCTGCAGCGCGGATTATCCCCAATGCACAACCTCATCGAGCGCCAGTCCCTTGCGCCAACCGAACTTCTCCAAGTCACGCTCCTCGGCCAGGTGCGTTACTGGACCAATGCACAGCCAGGCCACCGGGCGCACGGGTGCCTCGACACCGACAAAGTCAGCCAGGAAATCCTCATGGTAGAAACTGACCCAGCCGACGCCGAGCCCCTCTGCCGTAGCAGCCAGCCACAGATTCTGAATAGCCAGCGCGACTGACATGAGGCCGGTGTCATCGACGGTGTCGCGGCCGAGAATGTTCTTGCCGCCACGGGTCGGGTCATAGGTGACGACGATGCCCGTTCCCGAGTCCACAATTCCTTCAATCTGAATCGGATTGAAGGTCTCACGCCGCTCGCCTTCGAGCTTGGCCGCGAATTCAGCGCGGCGTCCGGCTACGTGGTCGGCAAACTGCCGCAGGCGGTCCGGGCTCTGAATGATATGAAAGTCCCATGGTTGGGACAGCCCCACCGATGGGGCGGCGTGGGCCGCTGCCAACACGCGCATCAATCGCTCCCTGTCCACCACTTCTCCGGCGAATTCGCGGCGCACATCCCGCCGCCGAAAAAGGGTGTGGTAGACGGCCAACTGATCGTCGGAAAGCGAATCGGTGTCAAAACCCTGCGCTGCCAGCAGCGTGCGCATATCCATGCCGTTACTCCACCGCACCAGCAGTGTGGACAATCCAGGCGTACTCGAAGGCAGTCTGACGCCAACGTTCGTAACGACCGGAAACACCACCATGACCAGCGGACATCTCGGTCTTGAGCAGGAACTGCCCCGGCTGACCTCCGACAACCTCGCGCAGCTTGGCAATCCACTTTGCCGGCTCCACATAGAGCACGCGAGTGTCGTTCAAACTAGTAATCGCGAGAATCTTCGGGTACTTCGCATCGGCCGAGATGTTCTCGTACGGCGCGTAGGAGGCCATGTAGTCGTAGACCTCCGGGTCGTGGTAGGGATCGCCCCACTCATCCCACTCCACCACGGTCAGCGGCAGCTCTGGCATCAGCATGGATGTCAGGCAGTCGACAAACGGGACCACGGCCTGAATGCCCGCGAACCTATCGCCAGCAATGTTCGCGACCACGCCCATCAGCATGCCGCCCGCCGAACCGCCGAGTGCTACCAGCTGCTCGCGTGTGGTCCACCCAGAATCCAGCAGGTAGTCAGCGACGGCGACGAAGTCAGTGAATGTGTTCTTCTTCGTGGTTGCGCGACCGTTCTCCCACCAGCCGCGGCCCATTTCGCCACCACCGCGGACGTGTGCAATGACAAAAATCATCCCACGATCCAGCAGCGACAGTCGCGCGATGGAAAAGCCAGGATCCATCGAGGCTTCATAGGAACCGTAGCCGTAGAGCAGCGTCGGATTCGGCTTGCTCAGGTCCAGGTCCGCGCGGTGGATAATCGATACCGGAATCTGGGCACCGTCGGCTGCACTCACCCATTCACGCTTGGCGACGTAATCACCGCGATTAAACTTCCCGCGAATCTTCTGCTCCTTGAGCAGCACCCGCTTGCCCGAGGCAATATCAATCTGCCAAAGCTGCGACGGCGTGGTGAAGGAGCCGTAAGCGTAGCGCAACACCGGGGTGTCCCATTCAGCATTGCCGGTAGTGCCTGCAGAGTAGAGCTCTTCGTCGAAGTCGAGCTCGACGAAGTTCACAGCGGACGCTGGCACTGGAGCAGCAGCATGGCTTGTATCAGAGGCATCACCAGCGGAGCCAGCACCATCCTCATCCTGACCCAATACCGCCAGCGCCACACGGCCAATACCGCCACGACGGTAACCAAACGCGATGTGCCCAGCGAAGCAGTCGACGCCCTCAACGCGGACGTCATCGCGGTGCGGAACCAGCTCAGTGAGATCCGAAATGCTGTCGAAAGACCCCGCCGGCACCATGGCCAGTGCGAAGTTCGAACCAGTCATATTGTGTGTAATCAGCCACATATCCCGGCCGCTAATGACGGCGTGATCGATGTCGTATTCAACACCGGCCTCACGCGGGCGCACGCAGGTGAACTCACCGGTCGGGTCACTGGCGTCCAGGTACCAAACCTCGGAAGTAATCTTCGAGGAGCTCTCAATAATCAGGTACTTTTCGCTGCGTACCGTGCCGACTCCAACCCAGTAGGCCTCATCGGGCTCATGGAAGACACAGACATCATCCTCGGTGGAGGTGCCCACGCGGTGACGCCACACGGAATCCGGCCGCCAGGCTTCGTCGACCTTCTGGTAGAAGATCCACTCGGAGCCGACCCAGGTAGCACCTGCGGCGATGCCCGCAATTTCGTCATCAAGCAGTTCACCCGTGCGCAGATCCTTTACGCGCAGCGTGTAGCGTTCGTCGCCTGTGACGTCGGTGGAATAGGCCAGCAGATTGCCGTCCGCGGAGACGCTCGCTGCGCCGAGGGCGAAGAAATCATGGCCTTCGGCCAGCTCGTTGGCATCCAGGATGACCTGTTCTCCTGGTGCTGGGGCATCGTCGGCGATGGTCGGCGGCGTCCACGCGGCAAGACCGTCACCGGCCTCCGCACGCACGCGACAGCTCATCCCGTAGGACTTGCCCTCCTGCGTGCGCGAGTAGTACCACCAGCCGTTAAGGCGAGTTGGGACCGACATGTCGGTCTCCTGCACGCGCGACTTGATCTCCTTAAAAATCGCGTCCGCGGTGCCGTCAAGATCGGAGGTAAAAGCCTCCGTATAGGCATTTTCAGCCTCTAGGTAGTCGATAACCTCGGAGTTTTCCTTATCGCGGAGCCACTCGAAGTTATCGGTGAAGTCCCTTCCGTGGAAGGACCGAGTCACCGGCTTCCGTTGTGCACGGGGTGCGGGCAAATCCTTTTTTGCAGGCTTGCCGACGGATGCCGAGTCCAAGGTCACTTCGCTCACGCAGGTTCTCCAATCCAGTCCGAGAAGCGGCGGCCCGACAGTCGTTCGTAGGCCTCGACGTACCGCTCGCGAGTTGCTTCCACAACACTACCCGGCAGCGCCGGCGGCGGAGTGCCCTCGTCCTTCTTCCAGCCGGACTTGGAGCAGGTCAGCCAGTTTCGGACGTACTGCTTGTCGAAGCTCGGGTTAACCGAACCCTCCTGGTAGGAGTCGGCTGGCCAGTAGCGGGAGGAGTCCGGGGTGAGAACCTCGTCGGCCAGCACCAGGTTGCCGTCGGAGTCGAGGCCGAACTCAAACTTGGTGTCGGCCAGGATGATGCCGCGCTTAGCAGCCAGTTCAGCAGCCTGGGAGTAGATGCGCAGGGTGGCATCGCGAAGCTCTTCGGCGCGCTTCTGCCCCAGGGACTCCACAACGGCGTCGAAGGAGACATTCTCGTCGTGCTCGCCCAGCTCAGCCTTGGTGGCCGGGGTAAAAATCGGTTCTGGCAACTTGGAGCCCTCGACGAGGCCCTCTGGCAGCTCAATGCCACAGACAGTGCCGTTTTCCTTGTACTCGACCAGGCCAGAGCCTGTCAGGTAGCCACGTGCGACGCACTCGAATGGCAGCATGTCCAGCTTCTTGCACACCAGCGCACGACCTAGGCACTCCTCCGGAATGCGCTCATCGTCAGCCGGGCCAGCCATGTGGTTCGGGAAGTCAATCTCATCGAAGAAGAACACGCTCATCGCGGTGAGCACTCGACCCTTGTCAGGAATCGGGGTCTCCAGAATGTGGTCGAAGGCAGAAATACGGTCACTGACCACAAGCAGCAGAGTCTCAGGGTCAATCTCGTAGATTTCCCGGACCTTGCCCGCGGAAAGATGGTTATACGAGGAAAGTTCAGGTCGCATGGCGATAAAGTCTAAACCCCTATACGCCTTTGCACTCTATTGATACCTCCGGCCGCCACCCCAACTAGTGGGGATTGACGCAATTACCGTCGTCAAGCGGGAAAACTTTTGAGATTCCGCAGTGCTGCCCATCGAATTTTTCACAGGTGGACGACGGTGTTTACCCCTCACCTCCCCCGCTCGGTAGATGACTGGGCAAAAATATTTCTAAAAACGTGACAGAAAACACCGATACCAGTATTGTCTAAATTTAGTAATTCACGTCACACTTCAAGGATTTTGAAGGGAACAATCACATGGCAGCTCAGGCCAACAATAACTCTCTGCGCCGCGCAGTCGTCGTCGGTGGTAACCGCATTCCGTTCGCTCGTTCTAACAAGGAATACGCTAACGAGTCGAACCAGGACATGCTGACCGCCGCAATCGACGGTCTCGTCGCTCGCTTCGGTATCGGCGGCGAGCGCCTCGGCGCAGTCTCCGCCGGCGCTGTACTGAAGCACTCCCGTGACTTTAACCTCACCCGTGAGTGTGTCCTCGGCTCCGCACTGGCGCCGGACACCCCGGCTTTCGACATTCAGATGGCATGTGCCACCGGCATGGAAGCCCTCAACTCTGTCTCCAACATGATCAAGCTGGGCCAGATTGACTCCGCCATCGCCGGCGGCGTGGACACCACCTCCGACGCTCCGATTGCTGTCAACGACCGTCTGCGCAAGATCCTGCTGGAGGCCAGCCGCCAGAAGTCCACTCTGGACATGGCAAAGGTCTTCCTGAAGGCTCGTCCGTCCGACCTGGCTCCAGACACTCCGTCGACCGGCGAGCCACGCACTGGCCTGTCCATGGGTGAGCACCAGGCAATCACCACCGCCAAGTGGGGCGTTACCCGCGCCGAGCAGGACGAGCTCGCCGCCGCTTCCCACCAGAACATGGCAAACGCTTACGACGAGGGCTTCTTCACTGACCTCGTCACCCCGTACAAGGGCGTTTCCCGCGACACCAACATGCGCCCGGACTCCACCCCGGAGAAGCTGGCCAAGCTCAAGCCAGTCTTCGGCCGCGGCCTGGAAGCAGAGCCGACCATGACCGCCGGTAACTCCACTCCGCTTACCGACGGCGCCTCCGCCGTCCTCGTCTCCACCCCGGAGTGGGCCGCTGAGCGCGGTCTGCCGGTGCTTGCCGACGTCGTCGATTCCGAGGCGGCCGCAGTTGACTTCGTCCACGGCGACGAGGGCCTGCTGATGGCTCCGGCTTACGCCACCCCGCGCCTGCTGGCCCGCAACGGCTGGACCTTCGACGACTTCGACTTCTTCGAGATCCACGAGGCCTTCGCCGGCACTGTCCTGTCCACCATGAAGGCATGGGAGGACGAGGAGTTCTGCCGCACCAAGCTCGGACTGGAAGGCCCGCTGGGCTCCATCCCGCGCGAGAAGCTCAACGTCAAGGGCTCTTCTCTGGCAGCCGGCCACCCATTCGCCGCTACCGGCGGCCGCATTGTGGCAGCCCTCGCCAAGATGCTGCGCCAGAAGGCAGACGAGACCGGCAAGACCACTCGCGGCCTGATCTCCGTTTGTGCTGCGGGCGGCCAGGGTGTTGTCGCAGTTCTCGAGGCTCGCGTCTAAAAGCGCACCACCGATAAAGACACTTTTACTTTCAAGGAGAATTTTCCATGACCGATAAGTACCAGGAACTCGTCAACGGTGGTCCGCTCACTGGACTGGCTAAGGCCGCTGGCCTGCCGCAGCCACCGTTCCTGCGCCGCCACAAGCCGGGCGGTCCGCTGCTGAACAACGACAAGGTGCTCGTCACCGGCGAGGGTGCAGATGCAGACGCAGTTGCAGCTCAGCTGGCTGAGTGGGGTCTGCAGGTCCGTCGTGGCAACGCCGCTGACGACAAGATTGGTGCCATTGTCCTCGTCGCCACTGAGGCCAAGCGTCCGGCAGAGCTGCAGGGCCCAGTGCTCGCTGCTGCAAAGCACATGCGCAAGCTGGACAAGGGTGGTCGCATCGTCACCGTCTCCCGCGCCAAGGATGCTCACCACAACGCAACCCCGGCCGAGATCGCTGAGAACGCTGTCGCCGGTGGTATCGAGGGCCTGATTCGCTCCCTCGGCCACGAGGTTCGTGGCGGCTCCACCGCCAACGGCATCCTCGTTGCTCCGGGGGTCTCGGTCACCGCGCCATCCGTGATTTCCTCCCTGCACTTCTTCCTCTCCGGCCGCTCGGCCTTCATCGACGGCCAGTTCCTCCGCGTCACCTCCGACGCGGGCGAGATCCCGTCCGACTGGGATAAGCCGCTGGCTGGCAAGGTTGCCGCTGTCACCGGTTCCGCCCGTGGTATCGGTGCCGCTATCGCTCGCCAGCTCAAGGCTGACGGCGCAGAGGTCATCGTCATCGACGTTCCACAGGCGGGCGAGGCTCTGTCCAAGGTTGCCAACGAGCTCGGTGGCCTGGCTCTGCAGCAGGACATCACTGCCGACGACGCCGGCAACGCCATTGCCGATGCCGCTGTGGCCCGCTACGGTCGCCTGGACATCGTCATCCACAACGCAGGCATCACCCGCGACAAGATGTTCGCCAACATGGACGACGCCAAGTGGGGCTCGGTCATCGCCGTCAACATCGAGTCTCAGCTGAAGATGAACGAGCAGCTGCTGAACCACAAGGCCTTCGAGAAGGCTCCGCGTATTGCCACCATGGCTTCCACCTCCGGTATCGCAGGTAACCGCGGCCAGACCAACTACGCCACCTCCAAGGCCGGCGTTATCGCAATGGTCGAGGCTTACGCTGAGGAGTTTGCTAAGCGCGGCGGCAACATCAACGCTGTTGCTCCGGGCTTCATCGAGACCGACATGACCGCTGCTATTCCGTTCGTCAACCGCCAGGTTGCTCGACGCGTGAACTCGCTGCAGCAGGGTGGCCAGCCGGGCGATGTCGCCCAGGCAATCGCCTTCCTGGTCTCCGACCGCGCTCTCGGCGTCAATGGTCACGTCCTGCGCGTCTGCGGTCAGAACATCGTCGGCGCCTAAGCGAAGTCGCGGCTTCCGCATAGGCTCCCGATAAGGAGGAAAGAGGAAAACTTATGGCTAAGACCCTGGATGCCATTCCCAATCTGGTTCCGCTCTACGCCAAGGCAGCTGCTGGTTCGGCGAAGAAACGCCCGAACTCCACCGAAATCAAGGTCGATGAACTAGTGGTCAAGGGCGTCACTGTCGATGCCGACCGTGACCAGGACTTCCGCGACGTCGTTGGCGCCCCGAAGTCTGAACAGGCTTTCTTCGGCCACATCCACGCCCTAATCATGCCCATCCAGATGGAGCTAATGGCTGCGGATGATTTCCCGCTGCCGATGATGGGCCTGGTCCACACCGAGAACACCTACCGCGAAATCTCGCCTGTCACACTCGGTGGCAAAGTTGATATCGCGGTGAAGGTTGCCGCATTCCGCGCTCACCGCTCGGGCACTGAGGTTGTTCTGGAGTCAACTGTTACATCGTCCACATCCGGCGCCACCTTGGTCGAGGAGCAGTCGGTGTATCTGGCCAAGGGCGTTCGCCTGAAGGATGCCGAGGGCTTCGAAGAGGTCCAGGCACAGCGTGAGGCCATCAAGTCCGGCGCCGAGACCATCAAACGCGAGCAGTTCAAGGTTCCCTTCCCCACCGCTCAGTGGAAGCTGGCTGGCAACACCGGCCGCAAGTGGGCCAAGGTTTCCGGTGACTGGAACCCGATTCACATCACCTCTGTCTCCGCGAAGGCTCTGGGCATGCCAGCAGCGATTGCACACGGCATGTACACCGCCTCCCGCGCGCTGGCTGAGGCACAGGTTCTGCCGGGTCAGTCGTACGAGTTCCAGATTTCCTTCGGTGCGCCGGTCGTTCTGCCGACCACCATCAATGTCGCACTCACCCACACCGGTGACGGTGCAGGTGCTGCTCACAACCTGACTGAGGGCAGCTCCAACATCGGCCGCGCAGTCAACATTGTCGCGTGGGATCGCAAGAAGAAGCGTCCGCACTTCACCGGAAGTGTTCGTCCGCTGAAGTAGTTGATGCGAAAGCGCTGTAGAAAACGCCGCGCTTTGGAAAACCAGTCTCCTCATCGACTGGGCCTTTCCAAAGCGCGGCGGTTTTGTTTCCCTGTTGTGCTTTTGCCCGGGGCACGACTGGAGCCCCCTCCGAGAGACACCACCCCCTCCCTCTCCCCCCGGCCGGCAACCCCGCCACTTTCCCGCCTTGAAGATCAGCTGCTGGGTTTTTCCGCCGTTAATGAAGAGTCGCGGCTTTACTTCGCAATTGCGTGACTAAGCACTTTTCAACCGCATGTAGGCAACGCCTTGTTGACACCCCATTCACTCCTCTATTTTATGTTCAATCCATTGAACATAGGAGGTAATCGAGTGTCTTCATCATCGAAGACGCCGCTGACTTTCACGGAACTCCCACCGGAGGAGTCACCCCGAATCGTGTACTTCTCCAGTGCTTCTGAAAACACTCACCGGTTCGTCCAAAAGCTGGCTCAACCAGCAGCACGCATCCCGTTACATCCGCGAAAAGACGGAATGATTCGCGTTTGCAGCCCATTTGTCCTGATCACACCGACTTATGGTGGCGGATGTCGGCGCCGCGCGGTACCTAAGCAAGTCATCGCTTTTCTCAACGACGAAACCAACAGGAGTTTCATCCGCGGTGTCATCACCTCGGGCAACACAAATTTCGGCACCGACTTTTGCATAGCCGGAGCCATCATTTCTGCAAAATGCCAGGTTCCGGAGCTATACCACTATGAGCTACTGGGGACAGACCACGATGTGGAGAACGTCAAAGAGGGCCTGGAAAAATTCTGGAGGAGCGCTACTTCTTGAACATCTACAGCTATTCAACTACGCCACCGTCTTTTCGAAAGGACCCAGCTGCCCGCCTTCGGCCAATCAACTGGAACCGAGTGCAAGATGACAAAGATCTCGAAGTGTGGAATCGCCTAACAGCAAATTTTTGGCTGCCCGAAAAAGTTCCGCTGTCCAATGACCTTGCAGACTGGCGACGTCTCACCGATCTAGAACGCGAGCTGACCATGAAGGTCTTCACCGGACTGACCATGCTCGACACAGTCCAGGCGTCTGTCGGGGAGATTTCCCAAATTCAAGATGCCCGCACCGAACATGAAGAGGCCGTCTACACGAATATCGCTTTCATGCAAGCAGTGCATGCAAAGTCTTATTCTTCAGTATTTTCTACGCTATCCAATACCCCTGACATCGACGCTGCCTACCAATGGGCAGTCGCCAATGACATCCTGCAGGCTCGGTCAAAAGCTGTGCTCAAACACTATTACGGCGACGTTCCACTCAAGCGAAAGGCGGCAGCAACGCTTCTTTCGTCCTTCTCGCTCTACGCCGGCTTCTACCTCCCGCTGCACTTCGCATCACGTGGCCATCCTGACCAATACCGCCGACATGGTGCGCCTGATTCTGCGTGACAAAGCTGTTCACGGCTATTACTCCGGCTACAAATTCCAGCGAGGCGTAGAAACCTACGACACCGCCACGCAAACGCAGATGAAGGCTTTCGTCTTCGAACTTCTCGATGATCTATACCAGCTCGAACTGAGGTACTCCGAAGCCCTATACCAACCACTCGGGCTCTACGACGACGTTGCCAACTTCATTCGATACAACGCCAACAAAGCGCTCATGAACTTGGGATACCCGCAGCGGTTTAACCATGAAGAGACCGCCTTCAAGCCCGAAATTCTCGCCGCCCTCACCCCGGGGTCAGATGAAAACCACGACTTTTTCTCCGGTTCCGGCTCCGCATATGTCATCGGAAAAGCCGAAGACACCGCAGATGAAGACTGGGATTTCTAAATCCACGTCTTTCCCCATACATCCTAAGAAAGGAACATTCGCATGACTGCACAGATTTCTATCCTGGTAGGAAGCTTGCGTCGAGCCTCCTATGCACGAAAGATTGCACTCAAGGCAGCCACGTACTTCCCCGATGACTTCAAAGTCGACATCGTCGAGATTCGTGACCTCCCTCTCTACAACTTCGACTACGACGACCCCGCAGTGTCCGATATTGCGACTCCCGCGGAATACACCAGTTTCCGGGAAACCATTAAAGCCAGCGATGGCATCCTATTTGTCACCCCAGAAAACAACCGCACAATTCCTGCAGCTCTGAAGAATGCCGTAGACATCGGATCTAAGCCCAACGGTGATGTGGCATGGAAGAACCTGCCCGCGGGAATTATCAGCCACTCCGTCGGCCGTATGGGCGGTTATAGCTCTCAGAAGAACTTGCGACTCGCGCTGTCGTACTTCGACATGCCGATGCTCGGTCAGCCAGAGGTCTTCCTGGGACAATCGCCAACACTCATTGACGAACAAGGAGAATTCACGTCGTCAAGCACTGAGGACTTTGTTCGCGACTACATCAACAGATTTGCAGACCTAGTTCGCGAGCAGAGCCCACGCCACTAACTGAAATCCCCTAATCAGCGCAGCGTTACTGGGGATATCGCCGTATGAAGATTCTTCACTGACTAGGATCAAACGCTGCGTTCTCTGCGCGGTTAGGCGCTCGTCGTTAGGCTCATTTTCATGACTGTTTCTATCTCGGCCGTGATCGCGCTTAACGACGACCCCCGCGCCGCTGCGCGGTTTTACGCCGAAGGTTTTCACTCCAACATCAAGCCCAACTCCACCACGCTCACCATCGGCGGGATGGACTTTGAACTCATTGAGAACGGGAACCGCCGATTAACCCCCGCTGTGTCTTTTATGGTGCGATTTGCCCCTGGTCAGGAAAACCAGCTGCGCAGACTGTGGGAGCATCTGATGGCGGGTGATGAAACCATCAGCGGTGGTGCTACGCTCATGCCCCTGACCAGCTACGATTTCTCGCCGCTCTTTGGCTGGTTGGTCGACGGCAATGGGGTCAACTGGCAACTGATGATTGATTCCTTAACCAGCGGGGCTGCAAGCACGGACGCTGCCGCAAAGACAGCGAATCCCGCCGTTATTCCCTACTTCATGTGGACAGGCGACGAACCACAGGCTGCCGCCGCCACCGAGGTATACAACCGGCTTTTCGGGTCAGGGAATTTCATGACGCTCGACTCGCCGGGCATGCACAATTTCACCTTCGGCGACGGTGTGGCGATGCGCCTCTCCAGCGATTCGGCCGAAGAGGTCGAAAGCGCCTGCCAAGCGCTTGGCCTAACAGGCGCTGAGGTTGCCGAGGGCACGGAAGCCGTCGTCAAGCCTGACCGATTCGGCGTGTACTGGACGCTCTAGCGTTACTTACGGGTCAACGCGATTGCCGCGCCGACGACGGCTAACAGAACTGCACCAATAGAGAACCACATCATGTTGGAAGAGCCGTCATCCTCGTTTTCTTCGGTGCCCTTCGGATTCTGCTGGCTACTAGTCGGGGCCTCGCTACTTGGCGACTTGTGCGCGACCTGTTCAAAAGCTGGGCCCGGAATCTTCTCGCCGACCAACTCCGTGGTCAGCTGGTAAGTCACCGGGACGTTTTGAACACCCGCGACATCGTGGGATTGACCGGCACCCCAGCTGTTGTTGAAGAAGACAACGATGTACTGGTCGCCATCCAACCAGGCTCTTTCAGCCTCGTAATCGCCCGACTTTTCACTATCTTCGCCGATCCGATTGCGATAGTTAATCCGGGCCGAGTTACCAAATGTAGTCTCTTCACCGATCTGGTGTTCATTGGCCGGACGGTTTTCCTCGCTGCCGGCGAGCTGGCGTGCCGAGTTCAGCGTCTTGATATCCAGGCCGGAGATCTGTGCAAGCTTGTCCGCTTCTGGGGCGTCAATGAGTTTGACGGCGCCGCGGAGCTGCTGCCCATACTCGGACTTGATCTTGTACACGTGTGTCTCACCAGGAACGATGTCGGCCGTGACGCTGCTGATGCTGTCGGCAGTAAGTTCCGTGGCGTCATCGAACCACGAACCTGGGGTGACCTTCTTAGCCTGATCCGCTTCCGGTGTCGCGGGCGGAGGGGTCAAGCTCTCCTTGTCGGACGGGAACGCCTCCGGCACATCAGTCAGGTTTTCGTTGGCGAAACGCTTGATGGTTACTTCTGCAGGAATGTCCTGACCTTCAAACGGGCCTCCTTTTCGGGCCACGGAGAACACCATATTGCCCGACTTACAGTCCCCCTCCGCTCCTCCGGACTGCTTGGTTGTTATCGATGCGAAAAAGGGGCCATTGGAGTCGATGATGCCATTGCCGAAATCATTGGCAAGGAAGCAACTGCTGTCGTCCAAATGCATAGTGAGCGCGAAGTTGCGGACATCTAGGTCCATCAAAGTCGCGCCTGACGACGCTCCCGGCACCGTGGCCGCACTAATTGCAAGCCGCTCTCCCTCAGCGACCGGGACGGAGAAGTACTCAGCACCGTCGCCTTCCTGATTACTGATGCTGCGCTCGGACTCAGGAGTCTTTTCCCGCAGCTTGGTCGAGAACGTTTCCACGTCGGCAGGCACCTGGGTAGCGCTCGTAGGAGCGTCGCCGCCCTGTATCTCTTGCGCGCTGGACTGCGCGGTGCGTGCGGTGCGGGTCGCCAGCGTCTTCATGGACTCAGCCAGCGAATCGGAGTCCTGGGCGTCTAGGTACTCGCCGCCTGTGGCCTCAGCAATGCACTCCAGTTCAGCACGTGCGCCCGCATCAACGAGGAAACCAACTGTGTTGATGACCAGATCAATGCCCTGCTGCTTGAGTTCCTTGGCTACCTCGCACACCGGTGGCGGAGCACAGGTGTCCTCACCATCGGAGACCAACACAATCGAACGTTGCCCTTCTTTCGGCAACTCATCGGCAGCCTGACGCAGCGCAGGCCCCATCGGGGTGTGGCCGGAGGCTTGGATCTTTCCTACTTCAGCAGGAATCTTCGCCGAGTTGCCAGCTTGCACGGGCAGCAGCGTGGTGATGTCCTGACAGCCAGCTTCCCGCTCCTCCGGCGAATTGCCGACTTCCGTGCCGTAGACCATGAACCCAATTTCGGAGTCCTCTGACACAGATTCTGCGAACTTACTCGTCGCGTCCTTCGCTGCCTCCATTCGGGTTTGGCCACCCGCATCGTCGGCAAGCATTGACCCTGAAGCATCCAGGATCACCATGGTTGGCGAGATAGTACTCGCAGCCTCTTGCGCCTGCGCACGTCCAGCGGTGACTCCCATGAACGATCCTGCGAGCACCAGCAGCATGGAGATGGTGAGCACGACCGCCGAGAGTTGTTTTGTTCTGATCATGTGGTCGGTTCCTTTTCTTCAAGCGTAAATCTTCAAGCGTAAAAAGAACGTTACATGACAAAAGTATGTCTGATTCTCAAGATAATGACTGGGCAGACCCCAAAAATTACGGGCGCCAAATATGATTACGGGCTGCAAATGTGAAACTGTATGAGTTTATGACACTTTCAGGCAATTTTTCAGGCCATTTTTGTCATAAACGCAGTCAGTAACTTGCATCGCCCTGCCGCCGCTGACATAAACGCAGTCAGTAACTCGCATTGGGATAAGTAGCAAAAGATGCCCACCGGTCGACCCGCCGAACGGGCATACTTTTTGTCTATTAACCAGCTCCCCCTAGCGGGACTCCAACCACGCCACAATGTCGGAGTAGACCTCTTCCTTATTCAACTCGTTGAGAATCTCATGGCGACCATCCGGATAGACCTTAAAGCGCACGTCCTTCTTGCCCGCGTTCAGGTATTTGCCCACGACCTCAGTCACACAGGCAGCGCCACCCGCCGGATCAACGGCACCGGAAACCACGAAAAGCGGCAGCTCATCAGGCGCTTTCTCATAGGCTTCAGGCGAGTTCGCGTAGTGCGTGCCGACGAGAAGGTCGCGGAAAAAGGCATTGGTGGGAACGAAACCACACTTGTCGTCCGCAATATAAGCATCGACAATCTTGTGGTCGCGGGTGAGCCAATCAAACTTAGTGCGGCGCTCAAAGTCCTTGTTGTAATCAGCAAAGGTGAGAGTGTTGAGCAGCTTGCCCGGCGCGGTAGGACGAATCTTAGCCAGCAGGTTTGCCACCTTCATTCCCGCGTCGCCCTTAGCCCCTGGCCACGACACAGTGCCCATGATAATGACACCGGTGAGCCCCTCGCCGTACTTGGCGATGTAGTTACGAGTCAGAAGCGACCCCATGGAGTGGCCGAGAATATAGTGCTTGCTACCTGGGAATTCTGCATCAACGTACTGGCGCACCGCGTGGAGGTCTTCGAGAATCAGGTTCCAGCCACCGTAGTCAGCGAAGAAGCCCGGGATGCCAGCATCCGTCTTGGTCATACCGTGGCCGCGATGGTCGTGCGCGACGACGGCATAACCCTGGGATACGAGGTACTCGGCGAACTTGGCGTAGCGGTTGGCGTACTCGACCATGCCGTGGACAATCTGCACCACTCCCTTAGGAGTAATGGGCGCGCCCTTGTCATTTTCTGGAACCCAGCGCAGCACATTCAATGTGGCACCTGGGCGAGAAAGCGAAGTCCTAACAGCCGATGTCACGTCGGGCACCTTTCGAGTAGAGGTTTCGATGCTTATCGCTCATCGTACCGAGGAACTTGGCTGCTCACTGGTGCTTTCGTCAACAAACAAAGAAAAACTCTGCCACCAACGTGACAGAGTTTTTCAAGGGACCTTACGTCTTTACGTTTTTTCGTTTACGTGTTTCGCGCGTGACGCTCGCGAAGCTACAGAATCTCGCCCGGCTTGTAGGCCGCGGCCTCTGGGTACTTGTCCACGACAGCCTGCACACGTGCAACTACGCGGTCAACCTGGGATTCCGCGGCACCGATGAACGCATGGCGGTTCGCCAGAGCGTCGGCAAGCCCTGCGGCATCCAGCGGGAAACGCTCATCTGCAGCGAGACGTTCAGTGAGATTCTGCTCAGCACCCTTTTCGCGCATATCCAGTGCGGTGGCGACGGCGTGCTCCTTGATGATCTCGTGGGCTTCCTCGCGGCCCATACCAGCGCGAACGGCTGCCATGAGGATCTTGGTGGAAGCCAGGAACGGCAGGTAGCGCTCCAGCTCACGGTCGATCATGGCCGGGAATGCACCGAACTCGGACAGGACGGTGAGGAAGGTTTCGAACATGCCGTCCATGGCGAAGAAAGCATCCGGCAGTGCAACGCGGCGAACCACGGAGCAGGAAACGTCGCCTTCGTTCCACTGAGTACCGGCGTATTCGGAGAGCATGGTCATGTAACCACGCAGGATGACCTGGAAACCGTGGACGCGCTCACAGGAGCGGGCGTTCATCTTGTGCGGCATGGCGGAAGAGCCGACCTGGCCTTCCTTGAAGCCCTCGGTGACGGTCTCATTACCGGCCATCAGGCGGATGGTGGTGGCCAGCGACGCCGGGCCTGCGCCCAGCTCGACCAGTGCGGACAGAGCGTCGAAGTCGAGGGTGCGCGGGTAGACCTGACCAACGGAGTCAAAGACGCGGTCGAAGCCGAGGCCTTCAGCGATTTCGTTTTCGAGGGAGGCCAGTGCGGACTCATCACCGTCAAGCAGATCCAGCATGTCCTGGGCGGTACCCATCGGGCCCTTGATGCCACGCAGTGGGTAGCGGGAAATCAGGTCTTCTACGCGCTCGATGCCCAGCAGCATCTCGTCCGCAGCAGAGGCGAAGCGCTTACCCAGGGTTGTTGCCTGTGCGGCGACGTTGTGGGAGCGACCTGCCATCACCAGCGACTGGTACTCGGAGGCCTTTTCCGCAGTGCGGGCGGCAACGGCAACGGCCTTGTCGCGCACGACCTTCAGCGACTGCAGAACCTGCAGCTGCTCAACGTTTTCGGTCAGGTCACGCGAGGTCATACCCTTGTGAATGTGCTCGGTGCCAGCCAGGTCGCAGAACTCTTCAATGCGAGCCTTCACATCGTGGCGAGTAATACGCTCACGGGCGGCAATGGAGTCGAGGTCAACCTGGTCGATGACCTTCTCATACGCCTCGATAGTGCCCTCCGGCACCTCAATTCCGCGAGCGACCTGAGCCTTCAGAACGGCAATCCAGAGCTTGCGCTCGAGGATGATCTTGTACTCAGGGCTCCACAACTCAGCCAGAGTCGCAGAGGCGTATCGGTTAGCAAGGACGTTTGCGATCTTCTTTTTCTCAGCCACGCCCTCAAGTATTCCATGACCACTGCATCCGCGGTTATCTAGGCCATGGATGACCACGCATTTCTTCCACGCCCTCGTTGAATTTGCGCATCAATCGCACGAACTCCGCGAGCTCCGAGTCTTCCCAGCCATGCGTAATGTCATCGACGGTATTCTTACGCGCCTCAATCTCCCGGTGCAGCAGCTCTAGCCCCTTGTCGGTCGCGCTATGCACCTTCGCGCTTGACGACGGCGCGGACCTCTTCGCGATATACCCCTGCCGCATGGCGGCGGCCAGCTGGCGATGCACTGTAGAAATGTCCAGCCCTAGTGCATCGGAGAGCTCGGCGACTGTCATATCCGGCTGTGCTTCCAGCCTAGCCAGCAGTGCTGCGGCGGAGCGATCCAACAGGATGTCCTTACGATGTGGTCGGTAGCCGCTGGAGCTCACCCGGGATAGCAGCATGTTCTCGTAAACGAGCGCGGCCAGGTCGTCGTTTCGCACGGTGGCAGTCAATCCTCTTGTCGCCTTTATGTCGGCCCTTTAATGGGCCTGCGGGATGTATCTGTTTGCTGAACAGCCCCTATTCTAGCGCGCCACGGATGCGGTTAAGGCCGAAAAAGCACATTTGCATCATACAAACCAATTGTTATAATTCGAGCCCTAACTGCATTTTTGCATGATACAAATGCCGGAAAGCAGTTTCGCCAAAGCACTAATCCCACGATCGTTTTCAAACGAGAAAAGAGACCGTATCTTCAGCATGACAACGCATACGACCACACAGAACAGGCACAAACAGAACGAGCAGGACGAGCAGCACGGGCAGGACAAGCTCTTCTCCCCCGCGTTCATCATCAGCTGGCTGATTAACTTCAGCATGTACCTGGTGTTCTACCTTTCAATCACGGTCATGGCGCTCTACGCCGTCCAGCGCTTCTCCGCCTCCGATGCCGCCGGTGGCTTCGCCGCCAGTTCTTTCGTGGTCGGCGCCACCATCGCTCGTCTCTTTTCCGGCTACTTGGTGGACACCTTCGGTGGTCGCAGAATCATGCTTGGCTCGCTCGCTGTCATCGTGGCAGCCTGTGCCGCCTACCTGTGGGCCGCATCCCTGCCGATCCTGATTGCAATCCGCATCATCCACGGCCTGACCTACGCATTCGCTTCCACCGCCGTGATGGCCGCCGCCCAAACCGCTATTCCGGCTTCGCGGCGCGCAGAGGGAACTGGCTACATTTCGCTCGGCACCACCCTGGCCACAGCGATTGGCCCAGCTCTCGGCCTTGCCCTTATTGGTTCGGTCGGCTACGGCGTCCTCTTTGCCACAGCCCTCGGCCTGTCCATTGTCGGACTGGTGCTGGCGCTCGTTCTGCCACAACCCAACGAGCCTGCCACTGTGGCAACCAAGGACGAGGCCACCGAAGACTCGTCGGCAAGCGAGACGAAGCGCACGTTTTCCTTCGATGACATCATGACGCCGAGAGTGGTGCCAATCGGCCTGTTCATGCTGCTCGTCGGCCTGGCGTATGCGGGCGTGATTACATTCCTGAACCGATACTCGCAGCTGAGCGGCCTGACTAGGGGCGCCAGCTTCTTCTTCATCGCCTATGCGGTGGCGATGATGGCGGCGCGTTTCTCACTGGGACGCCTACAAGATCGCCGCGGCGACAACCCCGTCATCGCCATCGGCCTGGTGTGCTTCACCATCTCACTGCTTGTTCTGGCTTTCGCTAGCGCTGACTGGCACGTTATCGCCGCCGGTGCGCTCTGCGGCCTGGGCTACGGCACGCTGATGCCGGCCTGCCAGACCATCTCTGTGCACCTGGCGCCGGCGCACAAGTTGGGCACGGGCATCTCGACGCTGCTCTTGCTTGTCGACGCGGGCATCGGCCTCGGCCCAATCGTGCTTGGTTCGGTAGCCGCCACTATGGGCTTCGACAAGATGTACGCAGGCCTGGCGGTCGTGGTGGTTCTCGCGGCCGTCTTCTACTGGTTCGTGCATGGCCGCAAGCCTGTTGCGAGGCGCCATCGCGTGGATCTTTAGAACTAATTGGTGTGCAGTCACTTTTTACAGGTGAATATCGGGCAAGGAACACCGATAGCAGTTATGTGTCGTGAGTCACCTATACTTTCCCCCATGACTGAATCATCCACACCACAGAGCATGATTTCGATTGCCGAGGTGAACAAGCACTACGGCGATTACCACGCTTTGCGCGACATCAACCTGGAAATCCCAGCTGGCCAGGTCGTAGTTATCCTCGGCCCCTCCGGCTCTGGTAAATCCACACTGTGCCGAACCATCAACCGCCTGGAAACCATCGACAGCGGCGAAATTCGCATCAACGGCAAGCTCCTTCCCGAAGAAGGTAAGGAACTCACCCGCCTGCGCGCTGAGGTCGGCATGGTCTTCCAGCAGTTCAACCTCTTCAGCCACATGACCATTCGCGACAATGTCACGTTGGCCCCACTGAAGGTCCGCAAGATCTCCAAAGCCGAGGCCCGCGAGCGTGCGGACAAGCTGCTCGCCCGTGTCGGCATTGCGGAACAGGCTGACAAGTACCCGGCGCAGCTCTCCGGCGGTCAGCAGCAGCGCGTCGCCATCGCACGCGCCCTGGCCATGGACCCGAAGGTCATGCTTTTCGACGAGCCCACCTCCGCGCTCGACCCGGAAATGATCAACGAGGTCCTCGATGTCATGACCGACCTGGCCAAGGGCGGCATGACCATGGTTTGCGTCACCCACGAGATGAGCTTCGCCCGCCGCGTGGCCGACCGCATCCTGTTCATGGCCGACGGTGCGATTGTCGAAGACACCGACCCGGAGACCTTCTTCACCAACCCGCAGAGCGATCGTGCCAAGGACTTCTTGGCCAAGATCGTCGGACACTAGGCGGGGCTGGTCACCATGAAGCTTTCACTATTACGAGGAGGCCGGGGACGCAGTCGCAACCAGGGCCGCCGAGGTGTCGTCGGCAAGCGAGTTGCGGCGGCTGTCGTAGCTGTTGCCACGACAATGAGCCTCGCGGCCTGCGGTAGCAGCGGACCCCGAAACCTGCTGGCCGATATCGAAGCCGGGCACGTGACACTGGGTACGAAGTTTGACCAGCCGGGTCTCGGCGAGCGCACCCCGGACCGTGAGTTCGCGGGCGTCGACAACGATGTTTCCCGCTACGTCATTGAGTACATCGCCAACAAGAACGGTTGGGATGTGCCCGAGATGGAGTGGCGCGAGACCCCGTCCGCTCAGCGCGAGACGCTGATTAACAACGGCGAGGTCAACATGATCGCCGCCACCTACTCCATCAACGCTGGCCGCCTGGCTGCCGTCGACTTCGCCGGCCCGTACCTGGTCACGCACCAGGCACTGTTGGTGCGCGGTTCCGAGGGTATCCAGGGGCTTGACGACGTCGCCCCGGGCACTCGCCTGTGTTCTGTATCCGGCTCCACCCCAGCGCAGAAGGTCAAGGACGCTCTGCCGGAGGTACAGCTGCAGGAGTTCGATACCTACGCCGCGTGCGCGGAAGGTGTGAAGCAGGGTGTCGTCGATGCCCTGACCACCGATGCGACCATTCTCGCGGGCTTCGCCCAGCGCTACAAGGAGCGCTTCGGCGACGACTTCCGCGTGGTCGAGCTGCGCAACCCCGATGGTTCCTACTGGACCAATGAGTACTACGGCATCGGCCTGCCCAAGGGTGATGATGCCAGCCGTGAGGCCATCAATGAGGCGCTGGAGTCGCTGTACGACACCGGTGAGCTTCAGAAGATCCTGAAGAAGCATTTGGGCGACAAGTTCGAGCTCGACGACAAGCCGGCAATCGGCGATCTGTCGTTCGTAGAGAAGAAGTAGGAAGGGGTGCGAGCAAACAATGAATCCAGAACTATGGAGTGAAATGGGGCCGGAACTGCTTCCGGCTTTCTGGGTAACCATCAAACTGACGATTGCTTCGGCAATTGGTTCCCTGATTTTTGGCACGCTTCTCACCGCTATGCGCGTGAGCCCCGTGGGAATCCTACGTACCCTGTCGACCTGGTACATCAGCATTGTCCGCAATACCCCGCTGACGTTGATTGTGCTGCTGGCCTCGATGGGTCTCTACTACAACTTGGGGCTGCTGCTGGCTGCGGAGAATGACTCCTTCATTGTCAAGCAGAACTTCCGTCTCGCGGTGTTGGCGTTTGTTGCCTACACCTCGTGCTTCGTTGCGGAGTCCCTGCGCGCCGGTATTAATACTGTGCCGTTCGGTCAGGCCGAAGCCGCCCGCTCCCTGGGGCTTAGCTTCGGCCAGAGCTTCCGCTACATCATCTTCCCGCAGGCGTTCCGTGGCGCTATCGTGCCGCTCGGCAACACCCTGATCGCGCTGACCAAGAACACCACGATTGCCTCGGTAATCGGTGTGGCTGAAGCGTCGCTGCTGATGAAGACCATGACCGAAAACTACGCCAGCGATATCCTGATTATCTTCGGCATCATCGCTGTCGGCTTTATTATTCTGACTCTGCCGACCGGCCTGTTCTTCGGCTGGGCTGGCAAGCGATGGGCGGTGAAGCGCTAATGGCTACTCGCGCAACAGTTCTTTACGACGCGCCGGGCCCCAAGGCTCAGCGCTTCAACCGAACCCTCACCTGGATCGTGGCTGCAATCACCGTTGCGATCCTCGCCGGGGTCGGAATGAAACTGGCCGACAAGGGCCAGTTCGAGGCGAATAAGTGGTCGTTCTTCCTCGAATCCACCACTTGGACCACGTACATTCTGCCCGGCTTGGTCAGCACCATTATCGCGGCTGTGGTCTCTATTGTGTTGGCACTGGTTATTGGCGCTCTCCTGGGCGTCGGCAGGCTGAGCCCGGTCGCACCGGTGCGCTGGCTGTGCTCGGTGATTGTCGAGTTCTTCCGCGCCATTCCGGTGCTGGTGCTCATGCTGTTTGCCTACTCGGTGTTCGCGCTTTGGCAGCTGTTTCCGTCGAACTACCTCGGCTTTGCCGCCGTTGTGTTTGGCCTGACCATGTACAACGGCTCCGTCATTGGCGAGACACTGCGTTCCGGCATCGAGTCGCTGCCGAAGGGCCAGCGTGAGGCTGCGATTGCGCTGGGTCTCTCCCACCGCCAGACGATGGTCACTATTTTGCTGCCGCAGGCAGTCGCCGCCATGCTGCCGGCGATTATCTCGCAGATGGTCATTGCGCTGAAGGACTCCGCGCTGGGTTACATGATTGGCTACGTCGAGGTTGTCCGCTCTGGCCGCCAGCTTGGCGAGTACTACGGCGCCATGATTCCATCGCTGGTCGTCGTAGCAATCATTCTCATTGCCATCAACTTCGGCCTTGCCAACCTTGCTGAGCGCATCGAAAGCCAGCTCCGCGCCGGCCGCGCCCGCCGCAACATCATTGCGAAGGTCCCGCATCAGCCTGATGTCGGTGTCACCACCAAGGACCAGGCCAACGTGGATTGGCACGATGAGGACTACAAGGACCTCCGAGGCACCTACGAGTAAAGCTAATCACGGCTTAACGCCACACTTGCTTTACGACGAACACAGCGACGCCGCCCACGGAAACTGCTTATGGTTTCCGCCGGGCGGCGTTTTTGTTTGGCTACGGCCTTTGCCTTCGCTCCTATCGATGAGCTACTCACTGATGGCCACGCTACAGCGCAACGATAGGTGAATAGCGTGGCCACAAGTGCCGGGCACTACTGCGACCGTGCTCTACTACGACTCAGACTTCGTCCCCGACTCCTCTGGGCTCTCTGATTCCGACTTTTCGCCAGACTCAAACTCGCCTTCAACGACCACATCGGACTGAATAACCAGACGTCCCTCTTCATCGTGGGTGTACTCAAAGCGCGGCAGCTCATTGCCCTCTTCGTCGTAGCCCGGCGCGGGTGCGGCTTCGTGCTTCTCCAACTTCTCTGGAGTATCGGTCTTCTCCCACTGGCGGGTAACCGGCTTGCGCACTGCCATGTGGTCATCACTCATGCCTTTGACCAAGGAGTACATCATCACAAAGTGGAGGAAGAAGAACGGTACACCGATAACAATCACGGCAGACTGCAGCGCTTCCAGTGCGGTTTCACCAGAAATCAGCAGCAGAGAAGCTGCCACAGCACCAATCATGACGCCCCACAGCACGCGGTAGAAGGTCGGAGCCTTGTTTTCCTCACCGGTAGACATCATGTCCATCACCATCGAAGCGGAGTCAATGGAGGTGACGAAGAAGATCATAATCACAAAGAGCGCAAACACACTGACAAGGGTTGCCAGTGGGTACTGCTCCAGCAGGATAAATAGAGCCGGCGAGGGATCCCCTCCTTCGACGACTGGTTCCGTCAGAATGCCCGGCTGCTCATTTTCCAGTTCGAAGCCAGCGCGGCCGAAGATAGAGAACCACATGATTGACACGATTGTCGGCAGTGCAATCACACCGGCAATGAACTGACGCACAGTACGGCCGCGGGAAATACGGGCGACGAACATGCCCACAAATGGCGACCAGCAGATTGTCCAGGCCCAGTAGAAGACCGTCCAGGCGCCCTGTTTCCAATTCGGGTTGACGTCGTAGGAGTCAGTCCAGAACATGATGCGAGGCAGCGCATCCAAGTAGACACCTGTCGTATCGACGGTCTGGCGCAGCAGCGTCAATGTCGGGCCCATGAGCAGCACGAAGACCATCAATGCCATGGCGGCCCAAATGTTCGCATTGGACAACACCTTAATACCTTTGTCCAGACCGCGGGCCACGGAAATCGAGGCAATCACAATAATGATGGCAATCAGAATGAGCTGCACCATCGAGCTTTCCGGGGTACCGATTACACGTGCAGCACCGGAGTTAATCTGCAGCGCACCCATGCCCACCGATACCGCGATACCGACGACGGTACCGATGATGGCGACGGCGTCGATAAGCTTGCCCGGCCATGAGTAGATGCGGGTACCGAGCAGCGGCGCGAAGATGGAGGAGACGCGCGGCGGCAGGTGACGCTTGTAAATGAAGTACCCCAGCGCGAGCCCCGGCAGCGCCATGATGACCCACATGTGAATACCCAGGTGGTAGATGGTAAATGCCATCGCAGTGTTCTGAGCTTCGCGGCTCATCGGCTCTTGACCGAACGGCGGGTTGTAAGCGTGGTTGAGCGGTTCAGCCACGCCCCAGAACATCAGCATGGAGCCAGTACCACCGGCGAAGAGCATGCCGAACCACTCGGCGATGGTGTATTCGGGCTCTTCGTCATCATCGCCAAGCTGGATGCGTCCGTAGCGGGACACAAACAAGCCGATGAGGAAGATAAAGCTTGCCGAGACACCACCGATGAACAGCCAGCCCATGTTAGACGTAACCCAATCGGAAGCGGCCGAGTAGGCATCCCGAGCGGTATCCCCCAGCGCTATGGTCACTGCCACAAAGAGGACAATGAAACCCATCGCCGTCGTGAAGATCAACGGGTCGGTCGGCAGGTTCTTAAGAAAACCGCCCGACTTCTTTTCTTGCGTTTTTACTTGTGGCGTTTGTGTAGATCCCATTATCGGGGTCAGCGCCTTTCACTTCTAGATTGTTTGTCTCAGAAAAGACAGCTCGGAAGACACATTCCTCCCAAGTCGGTTATCTACGTTACAAAAGGAAGCCCAGTCATTCTCAATAACTAAGCCTTTGTTCTGTAATTGCGACTTTTTCCTTCGAGTTCACGCTGGTTTAACTGAACGTCAAAGTGGAAAACCTATCGTTCGACTCCATGCAGCTTTCCCGTCGCAGCGCTCTACGTTTAGGCGCATCCACCGCACTTGCCACTTCAGTCACGCTCGCTCATGCCTCTAGAGCTGCGGCTTCAGCTACACCGGGTTCGCCGTCACTGGCCTCCCCAGGGTTACTGCGTTCTCGGCCACAGCTCACCCACGGCGTTGCAAGTGGCGATATCCGCGGCGACGGCGCATTGATTTGGGCTCGCTCAGACCGCCCCGCCCATATGGTGGTTGAAACTGCTGCAACTGAGAGCTTCCAGAATGCCAAGGTATTCCGCAGTAACTCTCTGTTAACTCCAGACACTGACGGCACCGGACGTCTACGTGTCGTCGGTCTCGAACCGGGGCAGGAAATCTTCTATCGTGTCACGCTCGAAGAGGCAGATACTGGAATCTGCTCTGATCCCGTTATCGGCACCTTCCGTACTGCCCCAAACCGCGCATCCAACATCCGCCTGCACTGGTCCGGCGATGTCGCAGGTCAGGGTTGGGGAATTAACGACGAAATCGGTGGATACACCGGCTTTTCCACCATGATGGAGCGCAATCCAGACCTATTCATTCACTCAGGCGATACCTGCTATGCCGACGGTCCGCTGGATGAATCCGTCACGCTTTCCGACGGCACTGTGTGGCGCAACCATGTCACTCCGGCCAAATCCAAGGTTGCTGAAACCCTCGAAGAGTATCGTGGCCAGTACTCCTACAACCTCATGGACAAGAACTACTTGGCCTTCAATGCGCAGGTTCCGCAGCTAGTCCAGTGGGATGACCACGAAACAGTCAACAACTGGTACCCCAACGAAGTCCTAGACGATGATCGCTATACCGAGCGCGATGTCAACACCCTGGCCAAGCGTGCCTACCAGGCCTTCCATGAGTGGCAGCCAATTGATCAACAAATGGCTGTAGATGGGCGCGTCTACCGCAAGGTTTCCTACGGCCCGTTGCTAGACATATTCATTCTGGATATGCGCAGTTACAAGGGAGAAAACACTTCCAATAATCCGCGCTCGACAACCGAAGAACCAATCCTTGGCGAAAAGCAGACCAACTGGTTAATCGACTCCCTCAAGGACTCCCGCGCGACGTGGAAGATTGTTGCTAATGACCTACCGCTTGGAATCATCGTCCCCGACGGCGACGATGGTGACCAAGAAAGCGTATCCAATGGTGCCGCCGGTGCACCTGCAGGACGTGAACGTGAAATCGCCCGCCTGCTCAGCGCCATTAAAGATGTTTCAAATGTCGTCTGGCTCACCGCCGATGTGCACTACACCGCGGCTCACCACTACAGCCCAGAGCGCGCACAGTTCACCGACTTCGCACCCTTCTGGGAATTCGTCTCCGGTCCTCTCCACGCGGGCGCTTTCGGCCCCAACGAAATGGATTCGACCTTCGGGCCGAAGGTGGAGTACGTCCACGCACCGGGTAAAGACAATGCCAACGCCGACCCCACACAGGATTTCCAGCACTTCGGCGAAGTCGATATCGACGGCGACTCACGCGAGATGACCGTCCGCCTGCTCACCACTCGTGGCACCGAGTTGTGGTCGACAACGCTGAAGCCGCAGGCGTAGGCACACTGTTCAACAGCGCGTGGCGGTAGCCACTAATTAGTGCGTTCCGCCACGCTTTACGACGGTCTCCTGCCCTGCAGCCTGCCAGGCCACAATGCCCCCGTCCAGATTGATGAGCTCCGGTATGGCGCCATCAGCCTCGATCTCGCTGGCCAACAGCTCAATTGCCTGTTGCGAGCGGGCACCCGAGTGGCAGTGAATCAGAACTCGTGGGTAGTTCGACTGGAGGTTCCGCTCAGCCCACGCTTCGCGAATCGCAGCCCACCCACGGCTGCGAATGTCGCCGAGTGGCACAAGCACAGATTCGGCAATGGCGACCTCCGCGTGCTCTTCGGGTTCGCGTACATCGATGAGAGGCACCCCCTCGGCAAGAAGCTCGTGCGCCGTGTTGGGACCAATGCTGCGCACGCTCTGCGCCGGGGCCTCCTCATCCTCGGTCCACGAAGCTGCGCACACCTGCGCAATTTCGGTCAAGTCGGAAACGGGTTCGCGCTCCGGGTCGGCCGCAAAGGACAGTGTGCGGGTGGTTGCCTCCAGGGCGTCGATAAGCACGAGTTTGCCGACGGCGACCTTGCCGACACCGGTGAGCACCTTGATAGCTTCGACGACCATCATGGAGCCGATTTGTCCGACCATTGCGCCGAGGACACCGCCTGCGGCGCACGACGGCACGGAGCCGGGGTCGGGGATGTCGGGGTAGAGATCGCGAAGCATGGGGCCGTGGCCAGGCCAGAAGACGGATAGTTGTCCTGCGAACTGCAGGATTGTGGCCCAGACCAGTGGCGTTCCGGTCAGCTCCGCGGCATCGGAGGACAGGTAGCGCGTGGCGAAGTTGTCCGCGCCGTCGAGCACTACATCGTGAGTGGCGAAGAGCTCCTCAGCATTGTCGACGCTTAACCTGCCGACGATTGCGGTCACCGATGCCTCGGAGTCAAGGCGCCGCACGGCATCCGCGGCAGATTCGGCCTTCGGGCGACCAATGTCGGACTCACGGTGAATGACCTGGCGCTGAAGATTGGACTCGTCGACCACGTCATCGTCAATGATGGTGATGTGCCCGACCCCTGCCCCGGCCAGGTACAACAGCGCAGGCGATCCCAAGCCACCAGCTCCGATGACGAGGACGCGGGAGGCTCGCAAAGTTCGCTGCCCCTCGGCACCAAAGCCCGGAAGTGTTAGGTGCCGGGCGTACCGGCGCAGGTCGCGGTCCGAAAGATTGACCCCCTGCTCAGCCATTACAGAGAATCCTGCTCGCGTGCGCCGCTGACGCGCTCAGTGATGATGCCCTCAAACGACGAGCTCGCCTGGGCTAGTCGACGCCGTGGAATGCGGCCGGACTCGCGAGCAGTCAGTCCTGCCTCAACGCCGAAGCGCATCGCCGTGGCCATGCCCACCGGATCATGTGCACGGGTCACTGCGGATGCCAACAGCACTGCATCGCAGCCAAGCTCCATCGCCTGAGCTGCCTCAGACGCGGTACCGATGCCCGCATCCAGGATGATGGGCACATTCGCGCGGTCCACAATCAGCTCGATGTTGTGTGGGTTAAGAATGCCCAGACCAGTGCCAATCGGCGAGCCCGCCGGCATGACAGCTGCACAGCCCAGATCTTCCAGCCGCTTGGCCAGCGCCGGATCGTCGTTGGTGTAGGCGAAAACGACGAAGTCGTCAGCTACCAACTGCTCCGCTGCCGCAACCAGCTCGACCGGGTCCGGCAGCAGCGTGTCCTCGTCGGCGATGACCTCGAGCTTTAGCAGATTGGTCTCCAGCGCCTCGCGGGCCAACTGCGCAGTCAGCACCGCGTCACGAGCGGTATAGCACCCCGCAGTATTCGGCAGCGCCGCAATATTGTTGCGCTGCAGAATCTCAAAAACGTTCTGCTTCGTGCCGGGCGTAAAGCGGCGCATCGCCACCGTAGTCAGCTCGGTGCCCGAAGCCACCAGCGCGCGCTCCAGCGTATCCATGCTGGTCGCACCGCCAGTTCCCATAATCAGACGGGAGTTCAACTCCAGCCCGCCAATGCGCAGCGGTTCGCGTGTAAGTCCGCTCGCCGCCCCAGTTTCATTTTCCTGCGCGGACATGTTTGCTTGTGCGGAATTCGCGGTCATCTCTAGCCTCCCTGAACTGCTGTCACGATGTCGATTGCACCTGTCACGGGCGTGCTCGCCCACTTGGCTCGCGGGATTACCGCACCATCCACGGCTACCGCGATTCCCAGGCGGGTGCCGTCCGCGGCAGTGCCGTCGTCGTTAAGCGCGTGCCCCGTGTGCTTTGCGACGAGATCTGCGACCATCTCCCCCGCAGCCGGTGTGTAGCCTTCGCCATTGAGTGTTGTGGTGGACATAAGCGAGCCTCCTCTAATCGCTGAAGCGGAATGGATTGACGGCGGAAAGAAGCGCCGGGTCGTTGTCAGTTTCCCGACCTGCGACGACATCGGCCGTGAGCTTGGAGCCGATGGCCGTAAGCAGAATGCCGTGACGGAAGTAGCCGGTGGACACGGTCAGTCCTGGAGCCACGCGACCAATCATGGGGACATCGTCTGGGGAACCAGGCCGGGCGCGGGCGGTCATCTCGTAGATTTCGCAGTCGAGAATGCCGGGCACCAGGCGGTATGCGTCGCGGAGTAGCTGGTGGACTCCTTCGGCGGAGACGCCGGTCAGGTCATCTTCACGCGAGGTTGCGCCGAGCACGACGGTGCCGTCGGCACGCGGGACGATATAAACCGGACGCCCCTGAACCACACCGCGAATAGTGCGAGTGACCAGTGGCTGCAGGCGCTCCGGTACACGCAGACGCAGCACATCTCCATAGACCGGGCGCAGCGGCAGATTCAGATTCTCCGGCAGACCGGCCATATCGGCGGTGTTCAGCCCCGCAGCCAGAACGACCTCATCGGCGAGGTAGTCATTTCCGTCCGTGCCGCGCAGCCCAATGGCTTGGCGGGGGTCGGCATCGGAAGCGTAAATAACCTCTTCCGCGCGGGTGCGGATGACGCGGTCTCCCAGAATGGTCAGCAACGCTTCGGCGAGCAGACGCGGATTGACCTGGTGATCTCCCGGAATATCCACCGCACCAACACAGCCCGGCCCCAGTGCCGGTTCTGCCCGGCGCGCCTCGGTGGCGGTGATGCGGTTGATCTCCATGCCCATGTCATGCTGCAGCTCAACGAGCTCGCTGAGTGTCTGCCGGTCAGCGGCATCGCCCGCACAAACAAACGTGGAATTCTCGATATAGCCAACATCGTGGCCCGATTCCTCGGCGATAGCCAGGGCAAAGTCGCGGTAGAGCTTGCCCGATTCCACCATCAGCGGATACAGCGTCGGCTGATCCCACACGACTTCGGCAACCGGCGCCAGCATGCCAGCCGCGGCGAAGGTTGCGCCGGAAACGGGCTCGGCATCGAGGACGGTCACATCGAATCCCTGGCGGAGTAGTCTCCATGCCGTCGCCAAGCCGATAATGCCCGCGCCTGCGATAACAACGCTTGACGACGTATCCCCTGTGCCGCCCTCACTTGTCGAGGCGGCACCCATAGCGGCAGCATTCACTGCCATTCCTCCCTCCGGCGGCATAACCCGCATCAGGTAAAAGCGGTCGGCGTTATTCGCCCTCTCAGCCAGCGGCATCTCATCGATACCGAGTACGGCTCCCGCGGAACGTGGTACTCCCCCATCATATGACTTCGGGCTCTCCGTCACGACACCGCATCCTCAACCTCGCCTAACATGGGGACATGAACGCCTCATCAGCTGCCACTCGCACAACACGACGCGCCCTGCTTGCCGACGCCCGCCTGTACCTCTGCACCGACTCGCGCGCATCCCGCGGTGATCTGCGTGAATTCCTGCACGCCTGTTACGAAGGCGGCACCGACATCATCCAGCTGCGCGACAAGAAAGTCGACACCCGCGACGAGATTGCCGCTGTGGAGACCCTCGCCGAGGTCGCCGCTGAACACGGCAAGCTCTTCGCCGTCAATGACCGCGCCGACATTGCCGCGCTGACCGGCGCAGACATCCTGCATGTGGGTCAGGAAGACCTCACCACCGAGCAGGCCCGCCAGATCGTTGGCCCCGAGGTTCTCATCGGCCGATCCAACCGAAATCTGGACATGTTCGCCACCTCGCTTGCCGACGATGGCATCGATTACGCGGTGATCGGTCCGGTGTATGCCACCCCGACGAAGCCCGACCGTCAGCCCGTCGGAGTCGAGATGGTCCGTGAAGCTGCGGCACTCGTGCGGAGGGCGCGTGCACAGGGTTCAGCGGAGTCCCACCAGGATTCCGTGGCCGATATTGTGCGCCCGCACGACCGCGGCGCAAGTGACCCGGTAAAGCCATGGTGGGCAATCGGCGGTATCAACGCCGAGACCGCCGGCGAAGTTATCGCCGCTGGCGCGGAGCGCATTGTGGTGGTTCGCGCACTAACCGAGGCAGCAAATCCGGAAGAGGCAGCGCGTGCTCTGCGCGCTGTGGTTTCACCAAGGAGCTAGGACGCTGTGAATATTAATTCACAACAAGACGACCTTCTGACTCAAGCTAAAGCGAATAGCAATGGCCGCGCTGCGGAAATTGTTGTCCACGACGGCCCGCTACGCCAGACTCTCATCGCACTGACTGAAGGAACTGAGCTTTCCGCCCATAACTCGCCGCCCGCAGCCTCGATGCTTGTTCTTGTTGGCGAAGTTGAAATCACCGGTGCCGATGAAACCACGATTTCCGAGGGCAATCTCAAAGTGCTCACCCACGTCAAGCATGGCGTGAAAGCTCTAACAGATTCCGTGTTTTTGCTGACCACGGTCACAGGCGTCGACGGAATCGACAGCCACGGCGACAAGTAGCAATCAGCGCCTACTCCCCGGCGAACGTCTCCAACTGCCGAATGGCACCGGAGACAATCAACAGGTCACCTGCGGTAATGCGGTCGTCGGCAAGCGCGGGGCGGAAGCGCTGACCGCGCTTTTGTACGGCGACGACCGTAATCGGTGCGCTCTGGTTAATCTCCGCCACCGTCTTATCCAGGCAATGGATTGGTGGGGCGACCTTACCGACTGCGTAGTCGCGATCGAACTCCAGGAAGTCCTGGACCTTGCCGCCGATTAGGTGCGCAATACGACGGCCGGTGTCGGCCTCCGGGCGAATGACATGGTGCACACCGATCTGGCCCAGAATCTTGGCGTGAGCCTGGTTATCGGCCTTTGCCCAAATCAGCGGCACATCCATGTCCACCAGTGCGGACGCGGTCAGCAACGACGCCTCGATATCACTGCCGATGGCAATGACCACACGTTCGGCTTCATCGACGCCGAGCTGCTTCAGTACTTCCGGCATGGTGGTGTCGGCGGTGACCACGTGGTCGAAGGTCGAGGACAGCTCCTGAACCACCTTTTCGCGATGGTCTACGCAGAGAACCTCGATACCGCCAGCGACCAGCTCCTCGCCGAGCGCCTGTCCGAAACGCCCCATGCCAAGGATTACAACAGGAGAAGAGCTGACTTGGTCGGCGAAATGCTCTGCAAAACCAGCAAACGGATTGAATTTCGAGTTAGCCAATGAAGGGCCTTTCTTCTGGATATTCGTAGATGCGCTGGCGTGGGCGGGCGGCCAAGGCCGTCGCCAAGGCGATTGGGCCAACACGTCCGGCGAACATCAGCACGATGAAGATTGCCTGTGCTGCCACCGGCAGGTCAGCGGTGATACCTGTGGAAAGGCCTACCGTGGCGAAGGCACTGACTACTTCAAAAAGGATTTGGTCAGTAGAAAACTGTGGCGCTAGGAAACTGACGGCGATTACTGCCAGAAAAACCTGGCCAACACCGAATGCAAGAACGACGAGGGCCTGACGCAGCACCTTTGGGTTGAGGCGCCGCCGAGCCACGGACACGGAGGTGTCACCGCGAATCTCCGCGAGAACGGCGGCGAGAATGACTGCCGACGTCGTGATTTTCACGCCACCTGCAGTACCACCGGTGCCGCCACCAATGAACATGAGGAAGTCAGTGCCCAGCAGTGTCGATGGGTGGAAGTCCGCGTAATCGAGCGCGTTGAACCCCGCGGTACGCGGGCTCACACTAGCGAAGAATGAGTTGAGTATCTTCTCCCCTGTAGTGAAACCAGACATGGTATTGGACCACTCACCAAATGCCACCATGATTGTGCCCAAAGCAATCAGCAGGATGGTGCCTTTGATAGTGAAGCGAGTAGTCAGAGACCAGCGTTTAGGCAACTGCCCTCGCGTGCGGACACTAAGCCACGCTTTCAGGTGTCGCCAGGCCTCGAGCAGAACAGAAAAACCCAGACCACCAACGATAAGAGAGAAGGCCAGCGGCAAAAGTATCCAGGCATCACTGTGGAACCCAATGACGTTGTCCGTATACAGAGCAAAACCGGCATTGTTGAAGCTTGAGATGGCATGGAACAAGCCCTCCCACGCAGCTCTCCCCCAGCCGTACCCGTAACCTAGGTGGAACCGCAGCATAAGTGCCACTGCCACAACAAACTCCACCAACAGCGTGAAGCTAACGGCAGCACGGACAACCCATGAGATCTCGCCCATGTCCATACCGCGGCCCTCAACGCGCGCACCAGCACGGCGGTTAAGGCCGAGTCTTCCTGCTACGAAGAGGCCAAAAAGAGAAGCCAAGGTCATGAACCCGAGGCCACCCAGCTGAATCAACAGCATGATGACAACCTTGCCGAAGGTTGACCAATGGGTAGCCGTATCTACGGTGATCAGGCCGGTCAGGCTCGTTGCCGAGGTGGCTGTGAACAGCGCATCAGACAGCGCCGTGGGCAGGCACATATCCCCAGGGCTCGGGGCACAATGTCCCGTGGGGTGGCTATTGGCTGCCGAAATCGGCAGCATTAACAAAACCGTGCCAACGGTTATGAGGGCGACATAACACCACACCACCAGCGTCGTGGGACGAACTCCCCGACGTGATTTAGTGGTCTGCCGCGACAGCGTAATCACCATCGGAACGTTAGTCCTCATGGCCAGCGGTGTCGAGGGGAATGTTGATATTCCGCCTCTGCATATACCCGGCCTAGAGGGGAACTACCCTACACCCCAGGCACAGTTGCGATATCCCGTACACATTTCGCGCCCAATCCCCGCCCCCACACCCCACCCGCTTTGGCTACTGCGGAAACCTTGAGTTATGGTCAGATTCATGATGACACCCCTGATGAACACACCCGCGCCGTGCGGCGCACAGTGGTGGTGGCTCGCTTAAGTCCGCGAGCAACGTCACGTCATCTCATTAATGTCGACGGCAAACCCGTCAAGTACGAGCTCGCAAGAAGATAAAACTGGCGGGCTCTTTTCTTTTGTCGGCTCGACGAAGAGAACCAGGGCCCGCTGAAATAAACAACAGCAACGAAAGGCCCCCTCAATGACTGATTACAACCCCAGCGCGGATGCCATCGCCAAGGCTTCAGCACCGACTGCAACTAGGGTGCCGTCGGCAAGCGTTAACGGCGCGGGCGAGGTGCGCGAAACCCTCTTACCTGCATTTTTCGGTCGCTTCGGCGGACAGGAAGTGCCAGAGTTCCTGCTGCCAGCTCTCGATGAACTGGAAGCGGCTTACATCGAGGCGATGAGCAATCCGGAGTTCCAGCGCGAGCTGGAAGAACTGCGTCGCGATTTCCTCGGCCGCGCGACCCCGCTGTTCGAATGCCGTCGTCTATCCACGCCGAACACGACGATTGTGCTGAAACGCGAGGACTTGAACCACGGCGGCGCGCACAAGGGCAACAATGTGGTCGGCCAGGCGCTGCTGGCAAAGCGCATGGGAAAAACCCGCCTCATTGCTGAGACAGGTGCAGGCCAGCACGGCACGGCCACCGCGATGGCCGCAGCACTGCTGGGACTTGAGTGCGAGATTTACATGGGCGCACACGATGTCGCCCGCCAGCACCCCAATGTCGAGCGCATGGAGCTCATGGGCGCGAAGGTCGTTCCCGTCACCACCGGCGAGGCCGGTTTGAAGGATGCTATTGACGAGGCACTGGTCGAGTGGAGCAAGACTCTCGACTCCACTTTCTACCTGCTGGGCACCGCCGCCGGTCCGCACCCATTCCCCACTATCGTGCGTGAATTCCAGCAGGTCATCTCGGAGGAATCACGCAGTCAGATGGTCGAGCGTTACGGCAAGCTTCCCGACGCTGTGATCGCAGCCGTCGGTGGCGGCTCCAACGCCATCGGCGCATTTGCTAACTACATCGACGACTCCGATGTCGCCCTCATTGGCGTCGAACCCGCAGGTGAGGGTCTCGACACCGACCGTCACGGCGCGCCCATCAATGCGGGCAAGACTGGTGTCCTTCACGGCATGCGCTCATTTGTCATGCTTTCCGACGACGGCGAGGTGTTGCCATCGCACTCCATCTCGGCGGGCTTGGATTACCCGTCTGTTGGCCCGGAGCACGGCATGCTGAAGGAGAATGGCCGCGCCAGCTATGTCGGAATTACCGACGAGGAGGCGCTGGAAGCGTTCCAGCTGCTCAGCCGCATGGAGGGCATTATTCCGGCGATGGAATCCTCGCATGCGCTGGCGCAGGCCATTAAGATTGCGCGACTCCGTGAAACCGACCCTGCCGCTGTTAGCGAGCTCGGGCTGCCGGTTCACGAAGGCGATGAGCCTTTGCTGTTGCTCGTGAACCTGTCGGGTCGCGGTGATAAGGATATGGAGCAGGTCCGGGAGTTCCTGAACCAGTAGGAATAACCAGTAGGGATTGCTTCCCCACTAGCTGCCTAGCAGGAATCGGACCAAAGCTAATTCTTGTTAGGCAGCACGGCGATCGTCGGCGGCGATGCCCTGCTTCGGGTTCGCCTCCACGATGGCTTCGGCAAGCAGCGATGCCAGCGCATCCTGCTTGGATTCCTTGCCGTCCTGGAAAATCGGGGACACAGTATCCATAATCTCGTTGAATGCGTTCATCAGAGGTCACCTCTCTTAAGATCTCTTTGATCTTTATTGTTGGACTTCTCCAACCGATTCTTTGCGATTCCGCAGTTGAAACGTCGTTTCATCGAATCGTTTGGAACTTATGACTTGCAACCGTAGACGACAACACAAGACCTGGCAAGCGCTAAACTTTATTTTTAGTTAACCTTTTGTTAACTTTTGGACGCTTTTTAGCTCAGGCACTGAGCCACAAACAGCGCCCCTCGACGCCGCCCCATACCTCGCTTTACTGCCGTTGATAACGGCTTCAAAAATCACGCTTTTACACAACCAAAAACAGGGCGCGGAAGTCTCTTTTGGTCAGACATAAACTATCCCCACTAAAAGCGCTTGCAGCCAACATTGAATGTGGGTTACACACCGCGCTCAATCGTCACCCCACGCAGGGATAGCCGCCAGTTCCTCAGAGGTCAACCCCATCGACAATTAAAGAAAAAGGGCCCCCTGCCAGCGGAAATAGACCACCGACAGAGCTGCCGGCTGTCAAAGATGCTGCCGCGAAGGCCACCCCACCCCACTATCGACCCAACCCCAGCCTCACTTGATGTGACCGCAGCCACAGAACCCTCAATCTGAGGCAGTTTTTCCGCCTTTACAGCAAACCGGCGATCAAGAAAACAGAGCCCCAACGGCCCCTTCCAGGAATGCCCCCAACATCGGCTCTACCAGCGACCGTCGGTAGAGGGTTTAAAGCAGCGATTCGCCCGTCGAGCACCCTATCTCGCCCGACTGAAAAACACCCCTAAAAGGGTGAGGTAAATCACACCGCGAGCGCCACTAAAAGCCGTTTTAACGACGATCAGTGAACACCCCAATACGCCGAACAGCCTCTTCCATCTCGGACGTCTCACCGGCGAAGCAGAGGCGAACCCACTGATGGCCGTTCTCTGTGTCGAAGTCGATTCCAGGGGCAACGGCCACGCCCGTTGCGGCCAACAGTTCCCGAGCCCAAGTCATGGAGTCGACGGAGTTCGGGTCGTCGTAAAGCCCTGCGATATTGGCGTAGATATAGAAACCGCCGTCGGGTGGGGCGATATTTCCGAGACCGACGCGGGGCAGCCCCTCGAGCAAAACGTCGCGGTTGCGTGCGTAACGCGTCACGTGCGAATTGAGCTCGGCAATGGACTCGGGGCTGAACGCTTCCACCGCCGCTGCCTGCGAAATTGCCGGTGGACAGACAGTGAGGTTGGCTTCGAGGCGATCAAGCGGCGCACGCAGCCACTTGGGAACGATTAGCCAGCCAACGCGCCAGCCGGTCATCGAGAAGTACTTACTGACACTGCCGACCACGACCGCCGCGTCGGAGAACTCGCGTGCAGACGCACACTGTCGGCCATAAGTAATGCCGTGATAAATCTCGTCGGAAATGAGCAGGCAATCGTGCTGCTCACACCACTTCGCAATGGCACGCAGCTCGTCGGCATCGATAATGGTGCCAGTGGGGTTGTCCGGGCTGGTGACAATCACGGCCTTGGGCACGCGCGGAAGTGCCTCCAGGTGTTGGGCGGTGAGTTGGAAACGAGTCTCAGGACCACAGTCAATCTCGACAATGTTGGCGCCGAGCGCCTGCAGCGTATTGCGGTATGCGGGATAGCCCGGGCGCGCGAGCACGATGTCGTCGCCAACATCGAGGGCTGCGAGGAAGAGCGCTACGAAACCGCCGGAAGAACCGGTAGTGATGACAACATCAGCGGCTTCCGTGGCCGTGCCGTAGTTTTCACGATGCCAGGCGGCGATGGTTGCACGCAGCTCAGGCGTGCCGACGGCCGCTGTGTAGCCCAGAACCTGATTTTCTAAATCAGCACGCGCACGGGCAATCGCGGCAGCCGGAGCCGCGGTCGCGGGCTGTCCCACGCAGAGGAATAGAGCGTCACCGTGAGTGCGCTGACGCTCCTGTGCGAGCGCGAGAACATCCATCACATGGAAGGGTGCGACCTCACAACGGCGGGATGCTAGGTCGCGCTGGGGCTGGGATGCCTGCGGTGACTGCGAGGAGTTTAACGGCTGCGGTGACTGCGACGACTTTGGCGACTGCGGAGATTCGGCGTGCATACCTTCATCTTTGCAGCCGCCGAGGCCACCCGGGAAATCCAGTTCATCCCGGGTGGGTGCACCAGTGAGGCATCCGAGTGCAGCCGGACCACCTCAAGCATTATTTAGATGGAAATACGGCCCTCAACTGCAGGTAGTGCAATGTCGGTGCGGTAGTGCGAGCCCTCGAGCTTAATGGTCTTGATGGTCTCGTACGCCTTGTCGCGGGCCTCTTCCAGCGTGTCACCAACGCCGATGACGTTGAGCACACGGCCACCAGCGGAGACCAGCTCACCCGCAGCATTGCGGGCAGTACCTGCGTGGAGAATGCCATCTGCCTCACGGCCAGGCTCTGCACCTTCAATGACATCACCCGTGCGCGTCGACACCGGGTAGCCTTCAGCGGCCAGCACAACAGTCAGAGCGTAACCATCACGCCAAGACAGCGGACCGAAGTCCGCCAATGTTCCGGTAGCAGCGGCGTTGAGCAGCTGCGCCACCGGGGACTCCAGCAGCGCCAGCACGGCCTGGGTCTCCGGGTCACCGAAACGGCAGTTGAACTCAATGACAGCCGGGCCGTCCTCGCCCCAGGCCAGACCTGCGTACAGCAGACCCTGGAACGGGCAACCGCGAGCGGCCATCTCACGAGCGACCGGCTCGCAGACCTCGGTGACAATGCGCTCAGTTGCGCCTTCCGGCAGCCAGGACAGCGGGCTGTAAGCACCCATGCCACCGGTGTTCGGCCCCTCGTCGTTATTACCGACGCGCTTGTGGTCCTGAGCCGGCAACAGCGGGACGACGATTTCGCCGTCGACCAGGCAGAACAGGGAAACTTCCGGGCCGTCCAGGAAGGACTCCAGCAGCACCGGGTTACCGGCGGCCAGAACAGCCTTTGCGTGTTCGAGAGCTTCAGCGCGGTCCTTAGTGACCACGACTCCCTTGCCAGCAGCCAGACCGTCATCCTTCACGACCCAGTTCGGGCCAAAGCGGTCAATGGCGGCCTCGATGTCTTCGTCGGAGGCCTCCGGCTGGATGGCCTCTGCCGAGGCGGTCTTTACCCCAGCTGCCTTCATGACGTCCTTAGCGAAAGCCTTGGACCCCTCAATCCGAGCTGCGTCAGCGTTCGGTCCGAAGACTGCGAAACCAGCGTCGCGCAGCGCGTCTGCCACACCCGCGACCAGCGGAACCTCAGGGCCAATAACAACCAAATCGGCCCCAATTTCCTTGGCCAGCGCAACAGCGCCAGCGGGGTCATCCACGACCAGTGGATGCATGGTTGCAATTTCACTCATACCCGCATTACCAGGGGCTACGTGAAGATCAGTAGCCTGCGGGTCCTTACTCATTGCGTACAACAGGGCGTGCTCACGGGCACCGGAGCCAATTACGAGGATGCGCATAGCAATCATCTTACTAATCAGCCCGGATAACTCTCATCGCACCCAACCCCTCAATCCGCTATTCGGGTTACCCTTGGCACATGAGCACAGTATTTACCAAAATCATCAACGGTGAACTCCCCGGTCGTTTTGTCTACCGCGATGACAAGGTCGTCGCATTTTTGACCATCGAGCCAATTGCGCCTGGTCATACGCTGGTCGTCCCTGTTGAAGAGGTGGACAAGTGGACGGACGCCTCGCCTGAGCTATGGGCCCACCTCAATGAGGTTGCCCAGAAGGTTGGTCAGGCTGTTGTCTCCGCTTTTGACGCTCCGCGTGCTGGCTACCTCATCGCCGGCTTCGAGGTTCCGCACACGCACATTCATATCTTCCCTGCCCACGATATGTCCGGGTACAACCTACAGTCGGTAGATCGCAATCCTTCCGCAGAGTCCATGGATGAGGCCGCCGCCAAGCTACGGAAGGCCCTCGGGACTGACGAAGACGGAAAGTTGGTGCGCTAATCGCCGCTTCAAACGAGGATTTTCGGGAAGAACAACTTCCGGTAGTCCCTGCCCCTGAAGCGCAGGAACCGGAGGCGCAACAACCGGCTGCAGCTGAAGGATCAGCATCGCTCCCCTATGCCATCTTCCGTCCGCTGCGCGGTGTTTTCGAAGATAACTGGGGAGCCAAAGTGTCCAAATCCCGGCCGTGGCCGGTCATCCTCCTGCATGGAACAGGCCAGGTCAAGGGCATTTGGGAGACCCTCGGCGGTCAGTTACGGGAGGATGGCTGGGCTGTCTTCGCGCCAGATTTTGGGCACCGTGCAACAGACCCCATCAATCAGTCCATCGACATGCTCGTGCCTTACATCAAGGCTGTCCTGCACGCCACTGACGCAAAGCACGCCGTTATCGTGGGGCACTCGCAAGGCGGCTTAATTGCCACCCTGCTTTCTCTGCGCATTTCCAAGTACATCAAGCATGTTGTCTGCCTTGCCGCGCCCAATCACGGCACCAATCTGGGCGGCATCGCTTCCAGTATCACTAAGATCCCCGGCACAAAGTCGCTGATGAGCAACTTTGTGCAGAGCTATTGGGGCGTTTCCGGTTTGGAACAGCTCACGGGTTCAAAGATGGTTTTGAACTCCAATTCCCACGATATCCTCGGTCCCGGTGTTACTTACACCTGCATTGCCACCAAGTATGACCAGCTCATTTCCCCTCCACAGTCCTGTTTCTTGGATGATGGTGACACAGGCATGGTCACCAATCTCTATGTGCAGGACACGTTCCCTCAAGCCATCGTTTTGCATGAGCAGATGGCGCACGATTGGCGCCCCCGCGCGCTTACTCGCGAGGCACTATTCAAGCTGGTAGGCGAGGATTTTGACCCAATCGAGCATGCGGAATAGACCGCTCCTAACGCGGATTTTCCCACCGACAGCCGCACATCCGTCCCTGCCAAATCCAAGTCCAGCGTCGGGGGACCTCAGAGACCCCGTTCCGGTTATCGCACTTCATGGCACGCTCGATAGTCCCGGCGCGTGGGCACCGCTTGCCGACGGACTCCGTGCCCGCGGCCGCCGAGTCTATGTACCGGCCTACGGAGACCGTGGCACTGCTGCCCTCGTAGATTCTGTCGCCGAAGTCGAGGCCTATATCAACGGAGTCTGCACTGAAACGAACTCGGACACGGTCGATATTGTGGCTCACTCGCAGGGTGGGCTACTGGCTTTCCTGCTGTTTACGCGTCTTGCAAACCATGAATGCGAGCGTTTTTCGTTTCGACGTGTCATCAGTGTGTCGGGCTCTGTCGGCGGTGTAAATCTGACTGAGATCTCCCGCATTTTGGGCTGGTGGAATGGGGCTCCTGCCCGCTGGCTAATGGGACAGGCTTTAGCCGATCAAATTGCGGTAGCGGCAGGACAATATGAACTTCCTGCAGCCAACACTGCCCCACACCTCCGAAGGCGCAAGGCAGCCACACCTGACTGGATTAATGTCATCAGCCACCATGACAACCTGGTCATTCCGTGGTCCGATACCGCGCAGAGCTTCCTGCCGGACAGTCGAGCTGTTTTGCTCGAAACCGAGCTGGAGGGCAGGTCTGTTGCGCATTGGAAGCAGCAAACAGACCCCGAAGTGATCGAACTGATCACTCGGCTATTGGCGTAGAGCTTCGACCTAGAACTTGGTCAGCGACTCGCGCGCGGTGACGACATCCGCAAGCAGCTGCTGCGCGGCTGGCGAGGGGTTATCGGAGGTGAGGGCCTCGATGACGACGTCGGGAAGCCCTGCGGCGCGGTAGTCGTCGACAGTGACATCGCCGTACTCGAGGACCCCGTGGAGCCATGCGACTGCACGCGACTCTGGTGAAATGCAGCGTCGTGCGGTGCGTTCCTGCTGGACGAGCACATCACGGTTTTCCACCCCGCGCATCCCCAGCCGTGCAAGAGTGCGAGCAGCAGAGATGAGGTTCTCACCGGCAACACAATCCTGCTGGTTCGGATTGGCCGGCGGCTTCTTACGACCACGACGGCGCACGTAGAGCTCCTGCTGACCAATACCGACCAGGGAGCCATCGCGGTTTCGGATTACAGAGGTGTATGGAACGACCGTCGAATAGCCACCTTCAGTTTCGGCCTTAAGCTTTTCGACCATCTCATCCGGCACCTCTACCTCAAGGTACGCACCATTCTTACCCGGCCGGATAAATTCAAACGACCCAGTTCGCGTCCACGCCTCGTACTTCTTGACATCCAGACGCTGCATAACCAGCGTGCCAAACAGCACATCCGTCATCGAAAACAGTGCACCGCCAAATGCCGCGCCATGCATATTCGCAGTCAGAGCGTTTAGGCGCAGCTCCAATCGCCCCTCAGACCAGTCATCCGCAATCTCAGTGATACGGATGCCGGTGCCAAACAGCGGCGGCCAAATGTTCAGCAAGAACTTTGCCTTAGCCGGGGACATCTCTTTCTCAGCAAGTTTGTACAGGGTGCGTCGCAGCGATGGACCAATAGACATAACTACTTACATTAGGTGTTGACCGGGCGAACGCGGGCATTATTGTCAGAAAACAAAAGTGTGTCAGCTTCAGCACATGCTTTACGACGGTTCCCGCGCCCCACCTTTTATTAAGACAGCGACTATTTCAGCGACTATTTAGGCAGCAAACCGTTCCGCCAGCGTATTGACGCGCAGAGTGAAGAAATCCCGCAATTCCGCGTAGCGGGAATAACCATAAATCCCGCGGTCAGCTGGGTCATCATATTCCCAGCGCTCAGTCTCTACATCTGGCGCGATGTAGTCCGAAACGTCGATTTTCCCCACAACAATGACCACATCCGCACTGTCTGCGAGAGACGGCGTGAGTTGATGAGGATCGCCATCGCACCGTGCCCCCACCTCACAGAGCGCACGCCGCGCGTCTTCATCCAGACCGCGGTCATCATCATCGATGCTGATACCTGCTGACAACACTGTCAGGCCTGGGGCAGCTTGCCGCAGCAGCCCTTCTAGTACGCGTGAGAGTCCCATGTTTGAACTACTGACAAAGAGCACCTCTGACATGGCTCTATCGTAGAATATTTTTCTCGGAGAAATCACCCCAGCTTGTGGGGTTTTCTGGAAGGTTTTGCAGAAAAATGCCAAAAGCGCCCATAGCGCAGGCCCTTCCCCGAGACCAGCCCTATCGACGCTTATGACTTAAGAACAAAGTCCACTTTACATGCGCATGTAACCCCTGTGAAGCGTGGGGCTAGAGTTGCAGATGTGAAAGCTCCGTGGCCTGTGATTTTCCGGCTGTCGGCGTTGCGCTGTCCTGCTGTCGGTGTTGCGCTGTCCTGCTGGCGGCGTTGCGCTGTCCTATCGATGCAATATTCACCTATCGATACGCAGCAGCGTGGCCATAAGTGAATAGCTCATCCATATGTTGACCGGGACTTCCGACAACGTGCGCATAAGTGAAAGAAAATTCCCCCGCCCCAGCCCCCGACAGGCATTTGCCCTTTAATCAGTCTTCAAACGCACCCTTTGTTCCCCGCCCGACCTCCTTAAACCAGATAAAATTGGCGGGGCCGATCGCTCGCGAATAGGAGAATCACCGTGACCGACTCTCGCGATATTAAACCTTTTGCATCCAACCGCGGCCCCAAAGTGACCTCCATCGGTGCCATCATCGGCGCAGCAGCAGTGGGCGGCCTGCTTCTCGGAGGTGTCGGTGCGGGCACCTGCTTGGCGGTCTTTGATTCGCCCGAGCGCTCTGACTACGTCATGCAGCCCGCGCAGCGTGAGGTGCAGGCTGACATCATGGACTCAGACGATGTGCTCACCCCGGAGGAAGAACAGCGCATGCTTCGCGATGTCTCCCGGATCGCCGCCCCTGACGTGGTCCAAGGGCTGCACTACATGGTCTTTGCCGAGAACAAGGAAAACGTTAATGACTCCGTAGAGGAGTACCTGCGCGATAACCACCAGGAGCTCATCGGCAAGGATAAGTTTGCTGATGGCCAGGTCTTCGTCGGCGTGGGCCTTGATCCGCGCCAAGCCTTCGTCTTCGCGGGTGAGGACGTGGCTGCTCAAATGAAGCTACGCAAGAATGACAGCCATCTGAAACAGTCCATCGAAGCAATTAAGCCGGGCGTGCGGGATGACAACATTCCTGCTGGCCTCTTTGCTGGCGCAGCGGCTGCAATCGACGTAGACCGTGCTGCGGATACTCAGTACGAGGGCGCAAAAGAGGACCGGATGGCGGCGGCCGTTGGCCTCGGGGTGGCGGGCCTGAGCGTTGGCGGCGCTGGTGTCGGCCTCGCCGGCGGTGTACGCCGCAGCCGGCAGAAGAAGACACAGCAGGCACGCGAGGACTGGGACTACGTGTCGCAGACCTACACCGATGTGGCGCAACGGCTAAGGGAGATTGATATTCGAGCGCACTCGCTCCAATCAGGGCTGGTGGATGAGCGCCTGCGCCAGGACTGGGAGGGTTTGCGCGATGACTTCCTAGCAATCGATAGCCAGGTTGGTTTCCTCATGTCGATTCCGGCGGATGCGCCAGATGAGCAATTCCGCTCACACTCCGAGCTCATCGCCAACGCGCGCCAACTGTGCGAGCGCGTGGAAACCGCTGAGGCCAATATTGAAAAGCTGCACCGCATTGAGAACGCTGATGCGGATGCTCGCCGCTATGAACTCTACGAGCTGGAGAAGGATCTGGCACAGGCAGGCTACTTGGCCGCAAGCATCGACTCGGCGCTTGAGCGCCACGCGAAGGAGTTGGAAGATGCCGCCACTGAATTATCCAAGGAACCACACCATCCGCAGTTCATGGAGCGCTACCTAGAACTCTTGGATCGCTCCGCGCTCTTGTCGGAGCACGTGCAGTCCCAGCTGCAGAAGCGCAATGAGGCCGACGAGCGCCCCGAGCGCACGCGCATCTACGACTCTGATTTCTTCGCTGGCTCTGGCTACCACGGCTACGTGCCCTTCTATGTCGTGAGCACCTGGGATAGCGATGCCACCACTGCCCGCGACAGCTCTTCCAGTAGCGGTGGCGTCAACAGCGGGTTTAGCTCAGGGTTTTCCGGTTCAGGCGGTTCTTCCAGCTTCTAAGCCGACTTACGGGACAGAGGGGATGCGGACGTTCTGTTAGACGATTTCACCCCTCACGCTACTTAACCCCTACATTTTCCCCTTTAAACCAAAGAACCCCAGGCCGGAAAACTTCCTGACCTGGAGTTTTGGAGCCGGAAACGGGACTCGAACCCGTAACCTACCGTTAGGGTACCCTGTAAAGGTTTGACCTATAATGCCATTTATGCCTGTCAAAGCCGTTTCTCGCGCCACACAGGGACACCTCCCCTACTAGTTTTTGAGGAAAGTCTTTGGGGAAGTGCGGAGTTTTCCGAAGTAGACCCGCAGCTGGACATACGCCACAGCCTGAGTACAAGACTTAACCGGCGGTGGCTACACGGTGTCGACTAGGGGCCACACACCCCTTGCCCCAGCAACCCCTGCCCGTCGCACCCCTACCCCCCACGCATAAAAATGGACTGGGATTGCCCCCAACCCCTCAATTCCGGTTACTGCTCCTGCCACCCCACGTCGTCGGGTGTGACATCCCGGCGCGGGCCCAGTCGCGCAGCGCTCGCCACTGGTATCTCGGATGCAGTACCGCAGATACCCGTCGAAGAGCTGGACGCCTATCTACCAGTCCCGCAGCAGCCCGCCACTCTGCAAATCCCACAACCCCGACCCATCAGCTAGGGCTTTGTCATGCCTTCTGCACCGAGGCAGACGCTCATACCCTTCGACAGGCCGGCGAGGCGGTAGGCGGCTAGCGGGTCCCAGGCACCCGCGGCAAGCCGCCCGGCGCGGGCAACGGCGCCCCTCAATGGGCGAACACAATTGGTAAATTGGTCGTTTCAGGCTATCAATAGTGTCGCAATGAGAGCGCCTAGTGAAATAGCGAGCATCCCTAAGCAATTGACCCAAAACTCGCTACCTAGAAACTTGGCTCGGATATGTGCGATTGCTGCGGTGCAGAAGTAGGCAATGACTCCAACCATCGTCGCTATTCCAATGCCTGGTATCCAGAGCCCAATAATGAGTCCACTTGCTGCTAGGCACTTGATAACGATAAGAGCCCACCACCACTCTGTAGGAAGTCGTACTCCTCTGAGGCAGGCCTCGATGAATGCTACGGGTTTGAGCGAGAGTACCGCGTCTCCGAACAAAATGGCTGCAAGAATGATGGAGGGCCAAGCAGGCGAAGATTCGAGAATCATTATTTTACTCCGTACGCGATTTTAAGACGGGAGATGGAACTGTTCGCGTGAATGGATAGTTCGTCGGTGTCGTATGCACCGGCAGCCCAGCCAAGAAGCAACCCAAGATAAATGTTGTAAAGGATTGTCGCGAACTCTTTAGCGTCATCTTTAGGGAGCATATTGCCTAGGCGCAACACGATTTCATCTACCAAGAGAGTTCGAAGCTCGTTGAGAATCTCTCCGTTGTCTCCCTGTGTGATTAGGGCAGCGCCATACGCTTTCGATAATTCTTCCTGCCCAGTAAACATTTTCAGGAAAGGAGCGAGAACGTCGAGAAGGTTGTCTGATTGCCCACGGAGCTCATCGTGCATGACGGTGATTCGATGTCCGATGGTCTGAATCAACAGCGACTGCTTGCTCCCGACGTTCATAACGGTTCCAACGCTGACGTTAGCTTTCTGCGCGATGGCACGCACATTTGTATCCGCGTACCCGACTGACACAAAAAGGGCATAGGCGGTATCCAAGACTTTATTGCGCGTCGCCTCCTTTTGAGTAGCACGACTTGATTGAACTTGTTCACTGAACATGTTCAAATCGTATCGCTACATCAATCTACGGTCAAGTAGCGATGTGGTTATCCAAGTACATTGCTGTCATGAGAGGCGAGCGGGTTTCCTGCTTACAAGGAGGAAAGTTATAGCTGATCGTCACACACCTACATGTTTTTGCCAGACCAGCTTCTCGGGCCAATAGACTCAAGGATTGCCGAGCGCTTGGCCGATAAGCCTACGAGCTTGTTCCACGGCCAACGCACGACAGGGGCACCGACGACGCGGGTACTGCCTATGCGTGACGACCCATCCGGCACATACCCCCACCCTGGCAAAACTCTGGCCGGGCTCTAACATGGGCAGGCTTGCCGCACCTCGCCGGCGACGATGTGGCGCAGGCCGACCGGGAGCTGCTGCCTGCGGTGATTTCCTATCACGACCTCCGTCACACGGTAGCGACCGCCATGGCTGCAACGGGCAACGCGGCGCTGGCCACCTTGCAACTGGGCCATGCCTCCGCCTCGACTACGGAGGCCGCCTACATCAACCGCGCGGGAGATGTTGACAACTCCGCAATCATTGAAGCGTTCGCTGCCGACGCGCTGGCAATTTTCGGCGGCTAGTCGCTGCCCTCCTGCCGCCGCCCCTGCGCCCTCTTGGCGGGTTAAGTAAAGAAAAGTGTGTCCGCATGCC
>NZ_KV810599.1:0-6206 GCF_001812845.1 Corynebacterium sp. HMSC065H09 | reverse complement strand
GCCCGGAAAAGACACACTTTTCTTTACTTAACCCTTAGCTGCACATATCGATGAGCTATTCACCAACCAAGCCACTCGCCTAAACATCCTCTGGATGGCACACATCTCGCCCAATCGCCTTGGAGACCACGGGCGCCCAGGGCAAAGCCAGTCGAGCATGTTCGACCAACCGTCGATCGGCCAAAATTTCTTCCTTGGCGCCGACGCGCAGTTTGCCGTCGGCAAGCACCGCTGCCCTATCGGCGAAATTCCACGCGAAGTCGATGTCGTGCGTGGCGACGACGACGGCAGTGCTCTGATCGCGCAATTGATTGAGCGTGTGTGCAAGCTTTCGGGTCGCCTGCGGATCGAGGCCGGCGGAGGGCTCGTCGAGAAGCAGCACACGCGGATGCATCGCCAGCGCACCAGCGAGAGCGACGCGCTTGCGCTGACCATAGGAAAGCTGGTGCGGAACGCGTTCGGCGAGATCGGTGATCTCGGCGGTACCTAGAGCCTGCCGGACGCGCCGTTCGACTTCCTCGTTCTTAAGCCCCAGGTTGACGGGACCGAACGAGACGTCTGCAAACACGCTAGCCGCGAAGATTTGCTCATCCGGATCCTGCGTGACCATCTGCACTGAGCGACGGACCGCATTGCGGCCGTGCCGGGAGTACGTGTAGACGGTGCCGTCAAGGCGGACCTCACCACTATTGGGCTTAGACGCTCCCGCGAGCATACGCAACAGCGTGGACTTGCCCGAACCGTTTGCCCCCAACAGCGCTAGGCGCTCGCCACCCGAAATTGCCAGATCCACGCCTTTCAGAACGTGGGTTTCGTCGTAAGCGTATGTAACTGCAGCCGCTTCGACAATGACACCGTTGGCACCATGTACGTGATCAGCGCGATTTTTCCTGCTGCTCGACATCCCTATACACCCCATTTCAGCAGCGCCCAGGCCGCAATCAACGACAAAAGTAATGCACTGGATATCACGATGAACTTCGGCTGCCTGGGCCGCGAAATCACCAGTACTTTCATTGCGCTCGGATCGGCGCGCAGCTCGATTCCCTCTTGCATCTTGCGCGCGCGGGTAAAGGCAATGACAAAGAGGCTGGCGGACTGTGCCGCTACATCTCGGATCATCGCCCGGCGCGTGGAGTGTCCCAAGCGTCGTGCTTGCGCTTCCGTCATCGAGTGTGCGGAGTGAATCAGCACGCCGGTCATCCGGTAAATCACCTCGGCGAGGTACGTCAAGTATCGCGGCAAGCCGTGCTTGTCGAGCCAGGCAATGAGCTCCGAAATCGGAGTGGTCAGCGCAAAGACCATCGTGCAGCTGATACCCGCAAACGAACGCATCACAACCTGCGCCATTCGCTGCGGGCCATCCGGCGACCACGCGAGACCGTCGGGAGTAAGCGCTACCAAAAGCGGAAACGCGCCGACGAGCACAAAAGCCGCCGGTGCCAGCACCATTGCCACATACAGCTTGCGGGGCACTCGGGCTATGTACGCAATAGACCAAGCAATGACCGCAATGACAGGCGCAAAGGGAATTGGCGGTAGCGCAACCGCCAGAATCAGCAGCCCACCGAGCAGCAGAATCTTTTCACCCACGTTGCGGCGTGCCCAAGCGCTGCGCGCCGCTGCAGCTTCTAGCGCATTCACTGCTCTTTCTCGCGCTTGTCCGAACGCGCAGCAGCCTTCCCTCGGTAGAAGCCAATAACGTAGAACAGGACGCCAGCACCGATAACGGCCTGGAGCGCGAACAGACCCGACTCGACCTCACCCGGCAGCTCGCCGACGAGTGGCTCGAACCACGGCTCGTAGTTCGGGTCGATTTCCTGAATTGTCTCCGTAGCGGTGGCATCAGTGCCGGCGAACGGCTCCTCGGCGTCGTCGTCCCCGTAGTTGAAGAACAGCGGGAACATGGCAATTACGACTACCAGGACAATGAGACCAACGCTGACCCACACGGAGTTCTTCTTCGGCTGGCTAGCTGCCTGTGCGTCGACAATCTGCGCGTTGTTTTTTGCATTCATAATCGTGCTCTCTTTCGCTTCTTTTCGCTTGACGACGGCTACTGCTTCTGGCCAGATACGGATGCAGCTGCCGCATTCTGCGAAGTGACAGATCCTGCAACAGCGTCAGCCGTGGCTTCTGCAGCTTTCGCCTCCAGCGCCGGTGCTGGCGCATCACCGAAGCGGGACAGGAAGCCGAGATCGAGGAGCTCAGAATGTGCCACGGCCAGCAGGGTGCGCATGAGAATGACGGTGACCAGAGCCTCGATGATTGCCAGCGGAATCTGCGTGATAGCGAACAGGCCGAGGAATGTAGCCAGAGCGCCGCCGACACCGCCCGGGTTTGCCGGGTGTGCAAGAGCGAGCTGCACGGAGGTCACAACATAGGTGGAGAGGTCAGCGAAGAACGCTGCCATAAACACACCTGGTAGTAGGCCTCCGCCGAGCTTTCGAGTCAATACGTAGAAGGCGTAGCCAACCCACGGGCCGACGATTGCCATGGAGAAGATGTTCGCACCGAGCGTCGTAATGCCGCCGTGAGCGAGCAAGATTGCTTGGAAGAGCAACACGATGGAGCCAAGCAGCGCCATCACCGGAGGTTTGAAGATTACAGCACCAAAACCTGTACCTGTCGGGTGCGAAGTGGAACCCGTCACAGATGGAATCTTGATTGCGGAGAGCACGAAGGTAAACGCACCAGCAGCACCGAGCAGCATGCCGCTACCGGGATGTTCTTTCATAGTGCGCTTGACTTGAATTGCGCCGTGAATGACAAAGGGAGCGGCAGCTACACCCCACCCAATGCAATGAGTGACTGGGAGAAATCCCTCAGCAATATGCATGATGTAAATCATCTTTCTACGGCGCTATTCACCTCGACAGCACCGCTCGACCGCCAATCCGCGGACGCGAATTGGATGATTTACAGTCGGTCTCCTGGCTGATGGGCTGAGGAAAGCTTCACACTTCTATTAATGCCTCGCCTCCTTCCCCAAAGGTTTGAGTCCCTCTGAGTGGCTTCGACGAAGCACCGCAATCGCTGAGTCCATTGTCTGCGTTTTTCGGTTATCACATATAACCGCTGTGCAGATAAGGGCCACAATCGCACCCAATCACAGTGGCGAGGGCCGCTGCCTATTCACAAGGCATTCCCGTGCACTGTAAATCACGTCTCAGAATAGTGGATTCTAAGAAACTTTAATGCTCTTTACCCTCACAATGGAGGTAAGGACGAGCGAGGCAATGAGACAGCGTTAACGTGGCAATAGCAGGGGCATTGCGAAAATAGCGGTGCGACTGCGACGGCGCCGGCCGCGGCGACTATGACGGTGGCGGCACCGGAACTGACAGCTTCCACTTCCCTACGCAAGCCATAAAATAGACGAACTGGTCTGTACTAATTGCAGGATCAGGCGTACACTACGGCTACACGCGAAAACTCATTAGGAAGTCCTCTGTGATTTCCGGAATGGATAAGATTAATGACTATTTATAACGATGTCACTGAACTGATCGGCAACACCCCGCTGGTTAAGCTCAACCGTGTTACCGAGGGCCTGCCGGGCAACGTGATTGCCAAGCTGGAGTTTTACAACCCTGCCAACTCGGTCAAGGACCGCATCGGCAACGCAATTATCGATGCCGCCGAGCGCTCTGGCGAGCTCAAGCCGGGCGGAACCATCGTCGAGGGTACCTCGGGCAACACCGGTATCGCGCTGGCAATGGTCGGCGCAGCCCGCGGTTACAAGGTCATTCTCACTATGCCGGACACCATGAGCCAGGAGCGCCGCGTCGTTCTGCGCGCATTTGGCGCTGAGCTTGTACTCACCCCGGGCGCGGATGGCATGCGCGGCGCTGTCGATAAGGCCAACGAAATCGTGGCTAACACCGACAATGCAATCCTGGCTTCCCAGTTCGCCAACCCGGCCAACCCGGCTATCCACGAGGCAACCACTGGTGAAGAAATCTGGGAAGCTACCGACGGCAAGGTTGATTACTTCGTGGCTGGTGTCGGCACCGGCGGCACCATTACCGGTGCTGGTCGCACGCTGAAGAAGCACAACTCGGACATCAAGCTGGTTGCCGTTGAGCCGAAGGCCTCCCCGCTGCTGACCGAGGGCACCGCCGGCCCGCACAAGATTCAGGGTCTGGGCGCAAACTTCGTCCCAGAGGTTCTCGATCAGGAGCTTCTCGACGAGATCATTGCGGTTACCAACGAGGACGCTATTGAGGTCTCCCGCAAGGTCGCTGCAGCCGAGGGCATCCTCGGCGGCATTTCTGCCGGTGCAAACATCAAGGCTGCTCTCGAGATTGCAGCCCGCCCGGAGTCCGAGGGCAAGAACATCGTCGTGATTGTTCCTGACTTCGGCGAGCGCTACGTCTCCTCCATCCTGTACGAGGATCTGCGCGACTAAAGCCGAGCACTATAAGCGCCCGTAACCTTCTCTGCAGAGCCCGCTAGCTGGCACTTTCCGTCGGCAAGCGGGTTTTTGCATTGCCCACACCTCCGACCAGATAGAATTGACGCCCATGAGTGACTTTTTCCGAATCCTCAAAGAGGATCTGGACAATGCCCGTGCGCATGACCCAGCTGCGCGCAGTGATGTAGAAAATGCCATTGTCTACTCCGGCCTACACGCAATCTGGATTCACCGATTCTCGCACCGCCTCTGGAAACGAGGCGGGATTTTCAAGGGCATTGCACGAGTACTCGCACAGTTTTCCCGTTGGCTGACTGGTATTGAGATTCACCCGGGCGCTCAAATTGGCCGAAGGTTCTTCATCGACCACGGTATGGGCATCGTCATTGGCGAAACCGCAGAAATCGGTGACGGCTGCATGCTCTACCACGGCGTGACGCTTGGCGGCCGCTCACTGGAGAAGGTAAAACGCCACCCCACCCTGGAGGACAACGTCACCGTCGGAGCAGGTGCGAAAGTCCTTGGCCCCATCACAATTGGTGCAGGCTCATCAATCGGCGCCAACTCCGTGGTCACCCACAGCTGCCCACCCGATTCCATCGTGATAGGAATTCCGGGCCGCGTACGCCCTGCCAAGCCCGAAGAGCACAAGCCGTTGTGCGATCCGGCGGTGTACGTCCAGGGTGACGGAGACTTCATCTAGCCCCGCCCTAAAACTAGCTCTACATACAAAAGCCGACCGGCTGCTCTTCCTATCGTGAGCAGCCGACCGGCTGCTTTGTGCGTTCTTCGCCCTTCAGCGACTAGTCAGCCAGTAGATCCTGGTAGTCCGGGTTTTTCTCCACGAAGTTGGCAACAGCGGAGCAGCTGGTGCGAATCTTTCGGTTGTTCTTCCGAACATCATCCAGCGCGCCTGCGATAAGCGGCTTGGACAGGCCTTGTCCACGGAATTTGCCATCTACAACCGTGTGGTCAAAGTCCAGGGCACCTTCCACCGGGGTGTAAGCGGCAAAGCCGGCCTCTTCTCCCTCTACGGTGAGAACGTAGCGCTGACCGGCCTCATCATGCGAAATAGTGTGTGCCATTTTCGGAATCACTTCCCTCTCATGGTTGTGAAGCGTCGTCATTGCAAACGACTCTTAGGATGTAACCCAGATAACAGCTCTCGCTTCGGATTAATTCCGAATTCTGGTTAATTCTGCACTAGCGGGGGTTCGCCCGGGTGCTCGTCGGCACGCCCGACAGCGACACGGCACGGGACATCGCCCTTCGCGACCTTGGTCGCAGCCTCCCCCTCTGCCCACCCTGGGCTGACGGCCTCAGCGAGCGGGCCTGCCAGGTCCGCCATTTCGCAGTGAGACAGCCCCGGAGCCACCACACTGATGCGGTAACGCTTCCGATCCCCCGGATCCATGCCCGGGTTGGCCTCCGCCCACAAATCAGCGAGAGAGGAAGTGCGCCCCACATCGGGCATGACATCCTCGTAGACGTTGACTTCCTGATCCGGAATCAGTTCCGCGAGCACCCCACGAACCTTCTCAGCAGCCGATTGACTGCCCTCAGCATCCGTGTAGACGAAGATGCGCACGACCCACGGCAGCGTCTTATCGTCGGACAGCGTTCCTGCTGAGGCGAATTCCTTACTCATGCACAACATCCTATCCGCTAGGGTGTGTACGCGGTTTAATTTCCCCCACTTTAAGGTTTTCGCACGGCTCGATGCACTGTGCTTTACGACGATCCCCGCGACAAACAGGGTTAAGTAGCAAAAAGTGTGTCTGACTTTCAG
>NZ_KV810598.1:0-62003 GCF_001812845.1 Corynebacterium sp. HMSC065H09 | reverse complement strand
CCGGAAAAGACACACTTTTCTTTACTTAACCCCCGACTAGCGCCTAATCGCAGCAATAAAAAAATGACGCGACCTGCTCGCTGTCCATTCCACAGGGACGGCGCACGGGTCGCGTCATTTTTTCGAGTGCAATTGGAGGTTGCTATGACTGCAGTGGAAGAAGCTCGGATAATCAAGGGAACCGGTCTCCACCTGATGCTCATACTAACGACCACCAGCACTAATGGAAATAAGAAAACGAGAATGTTTCGTTAATCACCCCCATGACGGCCATCTCAAACGCTTACACTCTCCACCCAAAGTCCCAGCGGCCCGACTGGCAGACATGACAAAAATAGCCATCCACCTGGCTTTGTAGGTTAGCATTACCTAATATTGCCGACCGTCGGCGATAGTCCGAATTCAATAGCAACCCCCAACCGCAACGGGGGTAGTTTTCCGGGAAGGCTGGGCGCAATATCCGTCGTCAAGCGATTCCACATCACCAATCGGGAAAAAACTTTTAAAAAAACAAGTGTCTCTCATCACACTCATGCATAATGGGGTACAACAGTCATAGTCACTATGACGATGAACCGAGGCCATCGCGTTTATCTGCAGCGTTTATCTGCGACGTACGAAAAGGCCTTAAGACAAAAATTCCACGACAATATTTCTAGGAGCATGTCATGAAGGACTTTCTGCCCCGTACTCACTTCGAAGAAGAGCACAACATGTTCCGCGACATGGTTCGCGGCTTCGTCGAGAAGGAAATCACCCCGAACGTAGAGCGCTGGCACAAGGAAGGCCAGCCGGATCGCGAGGTCTTCAAGAAGGCCGGCGAGCTCGGTCTGATTGGTATGTCCACTCCGGAGGCATACGGCGGCGGCGGAGAGATGGACTTCCGCTACAACCAGGTCCTGAACGAGGAGCTTTCCAACGCCGACTGTGGCTCCATCGTCGTTTCCTTCGGCGTTCTCAACGACCTGGTCGCTCCGTACCTGGCTAAGTTCGGCAACGAAGAGCAGAAGCAGAAGTACCTGGCTTCCATGAACGCCGGCGATACCATCGGCTGCCTCGCCATGACCGAACCGGGCGCAGGTTCCGACCTGGCAGGTATGCGCACCTTCGCCAAGAAGGACGGCGACCACTACGTCCTCAACGGCACCAAGATCTTCATCTCCAACGGCATGATGGCCGACTTCACTCTCGTCGCAGCTATCACCGACCCATCCAAGGGCCGCGCTGGTGTCTCCATGTTCATCGTCGACGCCGACCTCGAGGGCTTCACCAAGGCTGGCCCGCTACAGAAGGTCGGCCTGAAGGCTCAGGACACCGCTGAGCTCAACTTCGACAACGTCCGCGTTCCGGCCGAGAACCTGCTCGGCGAAGAGGGCGCTGCCTTCGGCTACCTGCGCACCAACCTCGCTCACGAGCGCCTGACCCTGGCTTGCGGCTCTGTCGCAACTTCCCGCCGCGCCTGGACCCTGGCTTACAAGTACGCTCAGGAGCGCGAGGCATTCGGTCGCCCGATTATCCAGCACCAGGTCCACGGCCACTACCTGGCTGACATCGCCACCCGCGTCACCGCCCTGCAGGCTTTCGTTGACCAGGCCGTTATGGCCCACAACGCTGGCCAGCTGGACGAGACCGGTGCTTCCATGGCCAAGTACTGGACCACCGAGGAGCAGCAGGACATCGTTACCCGCTGCCTGCAGATGTTCGGCGGCTACGGCTTCATGCTCGAGTACCCAATCTCCACTCACTACCTCGACTCCAAGGTCCAGACCATTTACGGTGGCACCAACGAGATCATGAAGGAGATCATCTTCCGTCGTATCGCCAAGGGCGGCGCAGAGTAAACAGCGCACGTCGGTCTAGCCGATTCGCCCCAAACCCCGTCAGGTCTTCCTGGCGGGGTTTTTGCATACCTCAAAGTAGGTGGCTGGCGATTATTTACGAGGCTGGATTAGAGCTCCCTTCCCCCGTGCCACACCCCTCACCAAAAAACATTACCCCCTACAAAACCGAAACTATACAATGAGACACCCATCTCATATACTAAGATTCTGTTAGGTAATGGTGATGCACTTCACCAAATTCCCTCCTAGGCCGCGCGAGCGCGTGACCGGAGATGAAGGATTGGAGTTCCAGAGGTATGAGCACAACCAACTCGACCGCTACCCCTCAGCGAAGGGAGGTGTTTTCCACCCGAGCAGCCTTCATTTTCGCCGCTATCGGCTCGGCAGTCGGGCTTGGAAACATCTGGCGTTTCCCCTATGTCGCGTATGACTCCGGCGGTGGCGCTTTCCTTATCCCCTACCTGGTCGCACTTCTGACCGCAGGTATCCCACTGCTCTTCCTCGACTTCGCCATCGGACACCGCTTCCGCGGGTCCGCACCGAAGTCGATGCGTCGCATCAAGCCCTGGGCTGAGCCAATTGGCTGGATTCAGGTCGGTATCGCCTTCTTCATTACCGTCTACTACGCCGTTATTATCGCGTGGTCCTTCATCTACGCCTGGAAGTCCATCCGCAAGAGCTGGGGCCCAGATGCCGAGACCCACTTCATGAAGGACTTCCTCCAAGTAGACACCGAGAGCGTCTTCTCTCTGGACTTCGTCCCCTCGATTTCCATCGTCCTGCTCATTGTCTGGGTACTCGTCATCGGCATTCTGGCCGCTGGTGTGGACAAGGGCATCGGCAAGGTCTCGATTATCTTCATCCCACTGTTGACCATCCTCTTCGTCGCAGTGGTCATCTACTCCCTGACGCTCGACGGCGCTGCAAAGGGCCTGGACGCATTCTTCACCCCAGACTGGTCCGCACTCACTGACTCCAGCGTATGGATTGCCGCCTACGGCCAAATCTTCTTCTCCCTGTCCGTGGCCTTCGGCATTATGCTGACCTACGCCTCCTACCTGAAGCCACGCACGAACCTCACCGGTTCCGGCCTGGTCACCGCGTTCGCAAACTCCTCCTTCGAGGTTCTCGCCGGTATCGGTGTCTTCGCCACCCTGGGCTTCATGGCAGCGCAGTCGGGTCAGGCCGTTGACGAGGTCGCAACCTCCGGTATTGGTCTTGCCTTCATCGCCTTCCCGACGGTCATCTCTGAGATGCCAAAGCTCATCGGCTCCGTCTTCGGCCTGTTGTTCTTCCTCTCCCTGGCAATCGCCGGTGTGACCTCCCTGATGTCGCTGCTCGAGGTCGTCGTCTCCGCAGTCAAGGACAAGCTGAACCTCGGCCGCGTCCAGGCCACCCTCACCGTCGGTGGCGCCATGGCCGTCATCTCGCTGCTGGCCTTCCCGACCACCTCAGGTCTGGTAACCCTCGACATCGTCGATAAGTTCACCAACAACGTCGGTATCGTCCTGGTTGCACTGATGACCATCATCGCAATCGACTGGATCCTGCGCCGCACCAACGAGTTCGCCATGCACCTCAACGCCGTCTCTTCGTTCAAGGTCGGCACCATGTGGCAGATCTTCGTCGGAAACATCACGCCGGTCATTCTCGCCGTCATCCTGTTCCAGGAGCTCATTGGACTTTTCCAGGAAAACTACGAAGGCTACTCCGACACCCAAATCGACATCTTTGGCTGGGGTGTCATCGGCGTGATTCTCATCGGCGCTCTGATTATGGCCATCCTGCCTTGGCGCGGCCAACACCGTCTCGATGGCCCTCCGGGCTCGGACTTCGGTGTGACGCCAGATTTCAAGCGGTCCTCACACCTGCCACGCAAGCACACTCCGGAAACCGAGGAGGTTTAAGCCAAATGTCCGGTATCGCAATTGTCATGATGGCACTGTTCATCATCGTCATCTGGGGCGGTCTGGCGGTCTCGCTGGTCAACCTATCCAAGCACCCTGACGAGGTTTCCGGTGAGCTGGGAGATCACCCAGAGCTCACCAGTGAAGTACTAGGAGCACAGGAAGAGCAGTAGTTCTTCACTACTATCTCTCCCCTGCCACTCCAGGTATCTGCCTTACTCACCTACGAAATGCGGTGGTCGCTTCTCCAAGAACGCGGCCACCGCTTCCTTATGGTCGGCCGAGACCGCCAAACGAGCCTGCGCGTCCGCCTCCGCCGCAGCTGCAGCCAAGGTATCCCGGCGCAGCAGAGCCTTAATCTCCTTCAGCGCGGCCGTCGGCCCCGCCGCAAACTGGGCAGCCAACTCGCGTGCCCGAGTCGCTGGATTATCCACCACTTCAGTGACCAGGCCGAGGCTCAGGGCTTCGTCGGCAAGCACCTTCTTATCGAAGAGCAACAGCTCACGCGCCTTCGCGTCACTGACCATGCGCGGCAGCAGCGCCGACATGCCACAGTCCGTGGCCAGGCCAATCGACGGGAACGCCGCCTTGAACGACGCCTTCGGGCCGGCGATACGGAAATCACAGTGTAGCGCCAGCGACCAGCCGGCACCCGCCGCAGCACCTTCGATAGCGGCAATAACCGGAACGTTAATCGCGGTCAGCTCCGCGACCATCGGGTTGTACTCCTCGACAACCTTGCCCATGCCGGCGCCGGACTGCAGGTCAGAAATGTGCTCCTTCAAGTCCTGGCCCGTACAAAACGCCTTCGGCCCGCCGAGCAGGATAACAGCGCGCACATCCGGCTCCTGCGCACGCTCAAAAGCGGCTTTCAGCTCCAAGCGGAGATTCTTATCCAGGGAGTTATAGGCATCCGGGCGATCGATGGTGATGGCTAGAATGCCGTCGGAAAAGTCTTGAGTAACGTTGCTCATAACCTCGCAGGTTATCGCAATCTCCCCCGCCTCGGACGCACTTTTGCACCAAATCACCCGCCGCGAGTAACAAGGGACACATGACACTTCCACGCCCCGCCACGCCTGACGACGTCCACGAGATCGTCGACCTCATCAAAGACCTGGCGGCCTACGAAAAAGAACCCGATGCCGTCCGACTGACCCCCGAGCGCCTGCGCGAACAGCTCTTCGGGGACAACCCTGCGATTTTCTGCCACGTCGTCGACTCCACATCCGGAAATTTGGACGACGGCGCCGGTGGCGGTGATGGTGGCGATGGCGTTGGTGGCGGTGTTGAAGGCAGCCCGCGCCTCGACGGCATTGCCCTGTGGTTCCTCAACTACTCCACCTGGGAAGGCACCCACGGCATCTACCTCGAAGACCTCTACGTCCGCCCCGAGGCACGCGGCACGGGCAAGGGCAAAGCACTGCTGCAGAACCTCGCGCGAATTGCCGTGGAGCGAGGCTACTCACGTATCGAGTGGTGCGTCCTGAAGTGGAATCAACCCTCCATCGACTTCTACCGTTCCCTCGGCGCCTTCCCCATGGACGAATGGGACACCTTCCGCCTCACCGGCAGCGCCCTGCGTGACTTCGGGGCGTAACAGACGGCAGCGCGTGCTGCGGCGGTACGGCGGTACGGCTGCGGTGCGTTTTGCGCAGTGAAAAGTCCGGATGTGGATAACTGCTAAACCGGCTGACTTATCCACAGCCTGCCCCCATAGGCGTTGTCCCCCTACATCCGGACTTTTACCTTCAAAGGCATGACAGTTCTTGGGACGCTCGCCGCACTGGCCTCGCGCGGAATGGACACGCTGGCGGAACTCCACGCCGCGCGTCCCGACGGCCGCGACGCCACCTCCCACCTGGCGGCAACCCTCGGCCTTGACCCGGCGCGCCTCCGGCTTTTGCTACGCGTCGCCGCCCACTATCTCCAACCCGCTGACACCGAGGAAAACACCAAAGCCCGCGAAGATGCCACCGCCCTTGCGCGCCAGCTCGGCCTCAGCCTGGACACCTGCGTGCTTATCGACAAGCGCAGCCGCCAAGCCAACAACGCCGAACTCCACGACAACCTGCGGCTTACCTTCGTCGCTGCCGCCGAACGCCTCGGCTTCGAAGAACTCGATCTCTACATGCGGGAAACTCTCACCGAGCTCAACACCGAAGACGAGCCACCCCAGCATCTGCGCGCCCGATTTTCCCGGAAGGTAGACATCCGGGGAATGAAGCACTTCCACATCTCCGGCCCCTCGGATATGCTCGACAATCTCCTGTCGCCGCTTACCATCCGCGCCGCAGAAATCCGGAAGTCCCATCCGGAGTTTTCCCACGACCGTTGCGTCGGTCAGGCGCTTGCCGAGCGCCTCGAGCATGCCGATGCCGCAATGCCCGTCGACAAGCTCGATGAAATGCGCTACCAACCCGCCATCATCATCACCGCACAAGACCTCATCGACTACAGCCCGCGCTTCGCCGCCACCACCAACGGCTCCGCGCTCGCGCCCGACGTCTTCCTCAACGCCCTACTCGCCGACACCGGGTGGGCCGTGCTTTACGACGAACACAGCGCCATTACGGACTTATTTCCCATCGGCAACCCACGTCTGGCGACTGAAGAGCAGCGCATCGCGATGCTCATCGACAACCCCATCTGCGCCTGGCCCGGCTGTGAACGCCCCGCCTATAGCGGACAAGCGCACCACCTAGTCGCCCACAAAAACGGCGGCACAACCACGCTGGACAACCTCACCATGGTCTGCCGAGAACACAACGGGCTTAACGACGACGACCGGGAAGGACGCAACGGCCACCTCGAACGCATCCCCACATCCGGACATATTCGATGGCGCCCGCCGGATAAAACTCGGCCGCCGCTGTTTAGCAACTCATTCGTGACATCAATGTCCGGGAGGTCCTACGCCGGATACCGGGCAGGCACGACGAAACAGCTCGGGCCGGAGCCACCACCTCCGGACCAAAACCCGGATGTACGGGAAAACCCGTCCTAGCGCACTGCTAGAACGGGTACTTGCGCTGCAAAAACGCAGAATTAGATGAGGTTCCAGTCCTCGATGCCGTCGTAAAGCGGGAATTCCTGAGCAATCTTCGAAACACGAGCACGCAGGGAGTCAACATCCGCATTCTTGCCGGCGGCGAGAGCAGTACCGATGACATCGGCGACCTCGGTGAAGGCCTTCTCGTCGAGACCACGGGTGGCCAGCGCCGGAGTACCGATACGAAGTCCGGATGTAACCATCGGAGGACGCGGGTCAAACGGAACAGCATTGCGGTTGACGGTAATGCCAACAGCGTGGAGCAGATCCTCGGCCTCCTGGCCGTTCATCTCAGAATTGCGCAGATCCGCCAGAACCAGGTGGACATCGGTGCCGCCAGTGAGAACATCGACGCCAGCCTCGGCGCAGTCGGAAGCGGTGAGACGCTCAGCCAGAATGCGGGCACCAGCCAGAGTGCGCTCCTGGCGCTCCTTGAACTCCTCGGTACCAGCAATCTTCAGCGCCACGGCCTTGCCGGCGATGGCGTGCATCAGCGGACCCCCCTGCTGCCCCGGGAAAACAGCGGAGTTCAGCTTCTTGGCGTACTCCTGCTTAGCCAAAATCATGCCCGAACGAGGACCACCGAGGGTCTTGTGAACGGTAGTCGACACAACGTCAGAATGCGGAACCGGCGACGGGTGCAGACCGGCGGCAACCAGGCCTGCGAAGTGCGCCATGTCCGTCCACAACTTCGCACCGACCTCATCGGCGATGGAACGGAAAGCTTCGAAGTCGAGGTGGCGCGGGTACGCCGACCAACCTGCGATGAGAACATCCGGCTTTTCTGCGAGCGCCTGCTCACGCACCTTGTCCATATCGATCCGCATAGTGTCCTTGTCCACACCGTATGCGGCGACGTGGTAGAGCTTGCCGGAGAAGTTCAGCTTCATGCCGTGGGTCAGGTGACCGCCGTGTGCCAGGTCGAGGCCCATAATCTTGTCACCGGCGTTGATTAGCGCATGCAGAACGGCAGCGTTGGCCTGCGCACCTGCGTGTGGCTGAACGTTGGCGAACTCAGCGCCGAAGAGCTCCTTGGCGCGGTTGCGTGCCATGTCCTCGACGACGTCGACGTATTCGCAGCCACCGTAGTAACGACGGCCCGGGTAGCCTTCGGCGTACTTGTTGGTCAGAACCGAGCCCTGAGCTTGCAGCACTGCACGTGGAACAAAGTTCTCACTGGCAATCATTTCGAGCATGTCACGCTGACGAGAGAGCTCCCCTGCCATTGCCTCTGCGAGGTCGGGATCGAGTTCACGCAGCGATTGGTAGCGGACATCGTTATTGTTAGACCCGGTCATGAGTAGGTTTTCGACCTTTCAATGAAACTTCAATGCCACAGGCCATGCTAGCCCTTTATGGGGCAAACCACGAAAGCAGCACCATTCAGGTATGCCCCCTTTATTGACTCGTTTTCCGGTTTTCGGCACCCCCTTGGCACAATTGGAAGTATGACGCGCGCAACATCCCCCAGCCCGTACGTCGAGTTCAAACGCGAGCAGTGGCGCGAAATGCGCAAGAATATGCCTCTGGTGCTGACGGAAGAGGAAGCTGAACGACTTTCCGGTATCGGTGAAAACATCGACCTGGACGAAGTCGCCGAGGTCTATCTTCCGCTTTCTCGTCTGATTCACATGCGTGTGGCGGCGCATCGGGAGCTGAACGCCGTAACGTCGAACTTTCTTGGGGAAAATCCTTCGAAGGGGGCGTCGGTGCCGTTTATTATCGGCGTCGCGGGTTCGGTGGCGGTCGGCAAGTCAACGACGGCGCGTTTGCTGCAGGTCCTGCTCGAGCGCTGGGAGACTAATCCGCGGGTGGACTTGGTTACTACTGATGGCTTCCTCTATCCTTCTGAGGAATTGAATCGCCGTGGGATTATGCAGCGCAAGGGGTATCCGGAGTCGTATGATCAGCGTGCGTTGATGCGGTTTGTCACGGCGGTGAAGTCGGGGGCGCGGCATGTGAAGGCGCCGGTGTATTCGCACACGCTCTATGACCGGGTGCCGGATGAGTTCGTCGATGTCGATCGTCCGGACATTCTCATTCTCGAGGGGCTCAACGTTTTGCAGACGGGCCCGACGCTGATGATTTCCGATCTTTTCGATTTCAGTGTCTACGTCGATGCCCCGCGCGCGGACATCGAACGCTGGTACATTAATCGTTTCCTCAGTCTCCGCCAGACGGCGTTTCGCGCTCCGGGCGCGCACTTCGCGGATTACGCCACGCTTGACGACGAAGCTGCGGCCGAGGTGGCCCGACGCATTTGGCAGCAGGTGAACTTGCCGAACCTGACGGAAAATATTTTGCCCACTCGAGTGCGGGCGTCATTAGTTCTTACGAAGTCTCGGGACCACAAGGTTTCGAGGGTCCGGATGCGCAAACTCTAACATCCGGAAATTTTTCCGGATGTAGGGAGGTTATTTGCCGAAGCGGCGTGAGCGCTGCGAAAAGTCTCGAAGTGCGCGGAGGAAGTCGATGCGGCGGAATTCGGGCCAGTAGGTATCGGTGAACCAAATCTCGGAGTAGGCGGTTTGCCAGAGGAGGAAGCCGCTGAGCCGCTGTTCTCCGGAAGTGCGGATGACTAGATCGGGGTCCGGTTGTCCGGATGTGTAGAGGCGGCGAGAAATGGCATCGGTGGTGATGCGCTCCTCAAGCTCGGAAGCATCGATTCCCTCGGCGACTGATTCCCGGATGATTCTGCGTACTGCGTCGACGATTTCCTGCCGGCCGCCGTAGCCAACGGCGATGTTGACCTGGATGCCGGTGTTGTTCGCGGTGACTTCTTCGTCGTGACGCAGCCGGGCGGTCATTCTTTCCGGAAGGAGCTCGAGGTGGCCGACCATGCGCAGGCGCACGTCGTTAGGCGATTGCGCCAATTCGTCGACGACGTCGGCGATGATGTCGAACAGTAATTCCAGCTCTTCGGGGTCTCGCCCGAGGTTTTCGGTGGAGAGCAGGTAGATGGTGACCAGCTCGATTTCCTGCTCGGCGCACCAGCCGACGAATTCTGCGATTTTGCGGGAGCCGACGCGGTGGCCGTGGCTGACGTCGGTGAATCCAGCCTCCCTCGCCCAGCGGCGGTTGCCATCGGCCATGATGGCAACGTGCTTGGGGCGAGGTTTTCCTTCTAGCTCTTGGGCTAGTTTGCGCTCGTAGAGCGGATAGGCGATCCGCCGGAGTGAGGACGGCTGGTTTTCTTTCACATATGTAACCCTACCCAATGGGCACGGCCACTTTGTGCTTAGTCGCGTGCCTGCCGACGCTTCCGAACTTCTGCCGCAAGCGTACGCAGCAGCCGGTCGGTGGTTTCCCAATCCATGCACGCATCGGTGACGGACTTGCCGTATACGAGGCCCTTACGACCATCGGTAATTTTTTGCGCGCCGGCTTCGAGGAAGGACTCCATCATGATGCCGGTGATGCGCTCGTCGCCGCCCCCGATGAGCTTGCCGAGCTCCTCAACGACCTCGGCCTGGCGCACCTCGGATTTTCCGGAATTGGCGTGGGAGGCATCCACCATGATGCTGACGGTTTGCTCGGCCTTGTTCAGGCGCGCTTCGGCGTCGTTAAGCGATTCTTCGTCCCAGTTCGGGCCGGAGGTGCCACCGCGGAGGATGATGTGGCAGTTGTGGTTGCCGGCGGTTTCGACAACGGCGGCGCGGCCTTGGTCGTTCATGCCGAAGAAGAAGTGCGGGTTTGCTGCGGAGACCAGCGAGTCCACGGCGACCTGGACGTTGCCGTCGGTGCCGTTCTTGAAGCCGATGGGCACGGAAAGTCCGGAAGCGAGCTGACGATGGACCTGCGACTCCGTGGTGCGCGCACCAATTGCACCCCAGGAGACGGCGTCGGAAATGTACTGCGGGCTGTTGGGCTCGAGGAATTCGGCGCCGGCGGGCAGGCCGGTGCGCAGGACCTCGATGAGTACCTCGCGGGCCATGTGCAGGCCCTTGTTGATTTTGAAGGAGCTATCCAGGTCGGGGTCGTTGATGAGTCCCTTCCAGCCGACGGTGGTGCGCGGCTTTTCGAAGTAGACGCGCATGACGACCAGCAGGTCCTCGTCGAGCTCATCGGCGGTGGCCTTCAGGCGGCGGGCGTAGTCGATGGCGGCCTCAGGGTCGTGAATGGAGCACGGGCCGACAACGACCAGCAGACGATCGTCTTCACGGGCGATGACGCGGGCGACGTCGAGTCGCGACTGCTCTACCTCGTTAACCAGGTTTGGGGTCAGTGGCTGTTTGGCCATGACCTCTTCTGGGGAGGGCAGGTCGTGGAAGGCTACGACGCGGCGGTTCGCGGTCGAGGCGGGGGCTTCGAGGGAAGTTGGAGGGGTCATCTGAGGTCTCTTTTCTCTGGGTGATTAGTTGCGCATTTTGGCTGTAGATACGACAAAAGGCAGCGCCCCGATTGGTTGGGGCTGCTGCCTTTGGCTCCGGTTGGTGGCGACGTGACGATTAGCCGCCGGCTGTGACTAGGTCGTCACTGCCTCCGGAGCCTTCGAAAAATAAAATCGCCACATACGCATGTGCTTGACTGTAGCGCACTGCCTAGAATCCCGCAATTCGAACTCCAAATCCCGCCACATGGGAAACAATCAGGGGTGCACACATTGCCCGTCGTCAAGCGGCGCGCACATGCCTTGACGCTAACTACTCCGCTTCACGACGCTGCTCTGCTGCAGCCATCGCTTTATCCACGGCCTCGGAATCAAAGGGATCCATACCGTGCGCCTCGGCAAACTTCCGGCGGGCGGCCATGCGCTTCGCGCGCCGCGAGAGATCCCAGCCGAGAGCCAGGATGACGATGAGCAAAACGACAATGATGAGCAGGCCAATAGGAGAGGCCTTACCGAAGTCAGCACCCCGCGGACCAGTGGGGTTCTGCGCCAGGAAAATTGTCGTGCGAGCCGCCAAGGCGTCGAAGCTTTCAATCATGAGTTCCAGCTTAGCGTTAATTCCGGACTATTCCGCGTCGGGGTCGATACCGGCGAAGAGATCGGTCTCTGGCAGCTCGGTCTGCACGCGAGTGCGGGCGAGCTCAAACTCTTCGGTCGGCCAAACGCGCTGCTGAATGTCTACTGGCACGGCGAAGAATGGCCCGTTCGGATCGATCTGCGTGGCGTGCGCCAGCAGCGCCTGATCCCGCTGCTGGAAGTAATCGCCGCACTCAACCTGCGTGGTCACGCGGGTCATGATGTCGCCAGGAGTCTTAGTCCAGCGGCGGAAGGACTCGGCCAGTGGACTTTCCAAGCCGTTGTCGCGGTAGTAGTTATCCAGCGCGATGAGGCGCGCCTTGATAAAACCGTGGGTGTAGTAGAGCTTGGAAATCTCCCATGGTTCACCGAGCTCGGGGTACTTATCCGTTCCAGACTCCAGCCAAGCGCGCATGGACACGATATGGGTCATGATGTGGTCCGGGTGCGGGTAGCCACCGTTTTCGTCGTAAGTAATGACGACGTGCGGACGAAACTCGCGAATTGCCCGAATGAGAGGCTTGGTCGCATCCTCGACCGATTGGCGAGCAAACACTCCGTGCGACAGCACCGGCACCGGGTTGCCCGCAGGCAGACCGGAGTCGGTAAAGCCGAGCCACTCATGTTCAACGCCGAGAGTCTCAGCGGCTGCAGCCATTTCGTGAACGCGCACTGCGGCGATATTCTCCCGCACCTCCGGCCGATCCATCGCAGGGTTGAGAATGCTGCCGGCCTCACCGCCGGTGCAGGTCACCACTTTGACGCGATGCCCTTCCGCCGCATATCGGGCCATCGTTGCGGCGCCCTTGCTCGATTCGTCATCAGGATGAGCGTGAATTGCCATCAGACGAAGTGTCAATTGAAGTCACTCCCGCTACTATCTCAGTCCATGTTTTCTGGCCAAGGCCGGAGCCCTTCGACCGCAACGATGCTACTCCAGCACCGTTTCAATACCGCCCCACTATAGCGCTGCACCATCATATGACCACGCAGCATCGCTACTCGGTGGAACGACATAGCAGCAGGACACCGCGCCACACCAGAAAGATTGTTTAACTGTCAACATTTTACCACGTCGACCGAGAACTCCGATAGGCTAAAAAGCATGGCTGAAAGTTCGGAGCGAAACACCCGAAATACCGCAGCGCCGAAGCGAGAGCGCGAGCGCTATGGGGACAACAGTCGCACTCTCCCCGCAAAATTGGTTGTCATCGCTATTGTTGGCATGCTCGTCATCGCCGGCGCATACATCTTCGTTCAGATGAACCGCGTCTCCGCCCCGGATGTCTCTGCAACGCAAGCGGGCTGGAGCCGCACTCCAGGTAAGGAAGATGAGCAGTTCATCTTCACGCTGGACGTCACCCGCGAAAAGCCGGAGCTGGATAGCTACTGCATTATCTATGCGCTGAACTATGACGTGGCAGAGGTCGGGCGTCGCGACGTATTCATCCCGGGCGGCGGCCCCGCTACCGTGCGGATGGACGTCCCCATTGCCACCCGCGAGCTGGCCGTCGCAGGCGATGTCTATGGCTGCTCCACCGACATTCCGGAGTTCCTCGCACCTGCGAAGTAATCTCCCTTCGCGACTGAGGATCATGCGCTGCGGGGGCACGTCGTAAAGCGTGCGCGACAACACTCCGACGCGCCTGTTATTGCCATGTGGCGTGACAGTGCTATCCTGTGACGCAGCCGACGGCCCCACGCGGGGCCGCTTTTGTATTAAATAGCCAAAAACACAGGAGGAACCATGACTGAGGCAAAGAACAATAGCCCATGGCTCACCCAGGAGTCCTACGACAAGCTCAAGGCCGAGCTTGAGGCGCTATATGAAAACCGCCCGGTCATCGCCGCCGAGATTAACGAGCGTCGCGAAGAGGGCGACTTGAAGGAAAACGCCGGCTACGATGCCGCCCGCGAGCAGCAGGGACAGGAAGAGGCACGCATCCGCTACCTCGAAGACCTGCTGCAGCGCGCCACCGTCGGCGAGATTCCACAGGAGTCCGGTGTGGCTCTGGTCGGCACCGTGGTCCACGTCTACTACGACGGCGACGAAGACGACACCGAGACCTTCCTCATCGGTACCCGTGGCGCTGACTCCTCCAACCCGAACCTGGAGACCTACTCCACCGATTCCCCGCTGGGCAAGGCTCTGGTCGGCGCTAAGGAGGGCGAGACCCGCACTTACGCTTCCCCGAGCGGCGACGAAGTGTCTGTCACTGTGGTCAAGGCTGAGCCGTACGACCCGGAGATGGACGCCTAAGCGCTCCCGGCGTTAGACCGCCTCAACCCAGGCGGCAACTTCGGGCCACAGTGCCCGATTCTTGGACCGATAGAAGCCCATATGGCCTATCGGTCCATTTTTTGTGCCCTCTCCCGCTTCGATATCGCGCTTTACGACGTCACACTGCACAGCCCTATCGGTCAATACGTCGACTGCCAACAACAAAGCGCCGGCCAACCCGTAATAACGGGCTACCCGGCGCTTGTGCGTTAGTTAGTTTTCTAGCGTTTAGTCCCTGAAGTAGGACAGCAGACGCAGAATCTCGGTGTAGAGCCAGACCAGGGTCACAGCCAGACCGAGGGCGACACCCCAGGCGTACTGAGCCGGAGCGCCAGCGCGAACCAGGCGATCAGCCTGATCGAAGTCAATCAGGAAGCTGAAGGCTGCCAGGCCGATGCAGACCAGAGAGAAGATGATCGACAGCATGCCGCCGTCACGCAGCGGGAAGCCCAGGCCGAACAGGGAGAGCACCAGGTTGCCCAGCATGAGGACCAGGACACCAATCAGAGCCGCACTCATAAAACGGGTGAACTTCGGGGTCACGCGGATAGCGCCCGACTTGTAGACGAAGAGCATACCGATGAAGACACCCAGGGTAGCCAGCACGGCCTGCATAATCAGCGCACCAGCGGCAACGCCCTGAATTGGAGCAGTGAACATGAAGCTGATGCCACCGACGAAGAGGCCCTCGAAGGCCGCGTAGGTGAGGGTAACCGGCGCGGAGCCGTACTTCTTGCCGAAGGTGGAAACCAAAACAGTAATCAGACCACCGATGGCGCCGACAATGGTCAGAATCATGGCCAGGCTGGTGGAGACACTGACGGCAATGAAGAAATTGACCGCAGCCAAAACGATGATGGTTGCCAGCGTGATGCCGGTCTTGGAAACGACATCGTCGACCGTCATCGGACGGTAGTCGGCGGCAACCTGCGACTGGTACGGGTTATCCCCGTAGCCAGCGCCCATCTGACCTTGGCCGTAGTGATGTGCGCCCGCCTGTCCGCGGGCGACGGTCTTAGTAAGTGAACTGAATGCAGGATTGCTGCTTTCGCGCACGTCGTCCTTCTTTCTTTTCTCAGTTTTTCTTACGTTTTGTATTCAGGCACACGCGCTTACGTTTGCCTACACTTTCTACAACGGGCGATGTAAAGGTATTGTTCCCAACCCTGAAAAACAGTTAGTATCAAGGTAATTCCTCGCCTGCTGGCGGTGATTTTGTAATCGCGGAAAAACTCACAGTCGCCAGGCGTGGGCACCACATGAGTGATTATGAAACAGGAGGTTGGTCAAGATGTCTGATGGCCTTGACTACGATCCGGATACCACTGGTGATTTCGACGAGACCACGCTCGATGGCTCAGAGGGACTCGATGGCGACTTCCTCACCGGTGATGGCGAGAATTATGTAATGGATCCGCCGGACCGCTGGCGGGGCGCTTCTCCGCATGACACTCTCGGCAAGCGGTTGGCCGAGGAAAAGCCGGACATCGACGTCGACGACGATCTGGATGATGACCCGGAGATGCGCTACGGCGATGTCGACGGCCACGAACCGTTCGAGTTCGGCAACGATGGCCCGCGCGACCCGGACCGCAACCGTCGGATGGGCTGGACTACTTACTAAAGTTTTCTAAGTTTTTGTAGTTTTGCCAAATTTACTATCTCGGGGCGCCGCGCAACAGTAGTATCTGTGCCATGACAGCATCTACTGCTACGACAAACCGAACTACCATCCGCAATCCGCTTAACGACGAGCTCGTTGCCCGCCTTCTTCAGCGCGTCACGGTAGCTGATAAGTCGAAGACCGCCACTATCTCGGCGCCATTTACCGGCCAGGAGCTGGCGCAGATTCCTGTCGGTACCCAGGCCGATGTCGACGAGGCCTTCAAGCGTGCCCGTGCGGCGCAGAAGAAGTGGGCCCGCATGGCACCGGAAAAGCGCGGCGAAGTGCTGCACCACTTCCACGACCTGCTCTTTACCCACTGCGACCAGGTGCTGGACCTGCTGCAGGCCGAGACCGGCAAGAACCGCGCCAGTGCCCACGAGGAGCTCGTACACACCGCTATCACCGCCCGCTACTACGGCAATCAGGGCCCGAAACTGCTTGAGCCGAAGCGAGCACACGGTGCTGTCCCAGTACTTTCCAAGACCACCGTCTACCACCACCCAAAGGGCGTCGTCGGTGTTATTGCTCCGTGGAATTACCCACTGACTCTCGCGGTTTCCGACGCGCTGGCTGCACTGATGGCTGGTAACGCCATCGTGCTCAAGCCGGACAGCACCACTCCGTTTACCGCTCTCTTCGCTGTCGATTTGCTCTACCGCGCTGGTCTTCCGGAGGATCTCTTCCAGGTCATTCCAGGCCCAGGTCGCGTTGTCGGCCAGGGCATTGTCGGCCAGTGCGACTTCCTGATGTTCACCGGCTCCTCCGAGACCGGCCGCTCACTGGCACAGCAGTGCGGCGAGCGCCTGATTAGTTTCTCCGCGGAGCTCGGCGGCAAGAACCCGCTGATTGTCGCTGAGGATGCCAACATCAACCGCGCGGTCGAGGGCGCGCGCATCGGCTGCTTCACCAACTCCGGTCACCTGTGCGTGTCCATTGAGCGAATCTATGTCGTGGACTCAGTCTGGGACGAATTCGTCCCGGCATTCACCGACCGCGTGAAGGCAATGTCCATCGGCGCTGGCTACGAGTGGGAAACCGAGATGGGCTGCCTGCAGTCGCAGGGCCAGTTCGACACCGTCAAGTCCATGGTCGACGAGGCCATCGAGGCCGGCGCCACCGTGCTGGCCGGCGGTCGTCCTCGCCCGGATCTGGGACCGCTATTCTACGAGCCGACCGTGCTTACCGACGTCCCGGAGGGCGTCGCCCTGCTGACCGAAGAGGTATTCGGCCCGGTGGTAGTCCTCCAGCGTGTCTCGGATGTCCATGAGGCTATCGCCAAGTCCAACGATTCCCGTTATGGCCTCAACGCTTCGCTGTGGACCTCCCCGCGTCGCGCAAAGGAGCTGGCTCCACAGCTTGAGGCCGGTACCGTCAATGTCAACGATGGTTTTGCTGCGGCCTTCGCGTCTGTCGATGCCCCGATGGGTGGTTTCAAGGATTCGGGTGTGGGCCGTCGTCAAGCAGCGGGCGGCTTGCTGAAGTACACCGATGCGCAGACGGTGACCGTGCAGCGTCTTTCCCCGGTGTCGATGCCACAGATGCCGCGTGAGCTGTACTCGAAGGTGTTCAACACGGCACTTGTTCTCGGCAAGAAGTTCAACGTCCTGCCGTAATATGTGTGGAGCGCACACAAATAGCAAAAGGCCAGGCAGAAAAACGCTTCTACCTGGCCTTTTGGTGCCCCCAGTGGGACTCGAACCCACACTGAAAGGGTGTTAAAGGGCGATAATGTTGGTTCCTGCCACTGACCAAGATTCCTATTATTCCAGGTCAATGGTCTAGTTAACCCGTCTAGTTTCGCCCGTATTCGGTAATTCCGGTTATTATTTGGACATTTTTTGGACAGTTCCCGCCGCGTTACACTTCCTCGCCCTTATCCGGGATTAGCTGGTCTGCGAATGCTGCAACGTCCACCGCGTCACGTGCGATGTAGAACTTCTCGGTAATCGAGCTGTCGGCATGTCCCATCGCAACAGCAAGAGACCACGGGTCGAGGTTGCCTTTGCCTACGCTGCTAAACGTCCGTCGAAGCGTGTGGATCGTGACGTTCTTCCACCGCTCGCCGCGCGCCATCCGAAAATCTTCGTTGAAATTGTTTTCCCACCTGTACGTTCCCGTAGCTGACGGAAACACCATCGGGAGATAATCGCCGTGACGCTCCTTGTTCTTTCGAATAATCTCCATTGCCTTCGGCGCTAGCGAGATTGAGCGTGTGGCCGCATCGGTCTTTCCGTGCTCCTGGCGAATGTTCCCCGTTGCCTTCGAGTAACTAATCGTTGCATTGAGGGTAAGGACAGGCGGGTCTTTTTCGTCGTCAATGTCGCTGAAGTTGAGCGCTAACAACTCCCCTGCTCTAAACCCTGTGAGCAGCGCTAGGACGCACACCTCGTAAACGTATTCGTAATCGCTTTTTCGCAGGTCTTTAAGGAATTCTGTTACTTCTTCAGGCGTAAGTCGATTGACCTCTTTCTTGGCCGTCTTCAGTGGCCGAACATCTTTCATTGGGTTATGACCGATGAGACGGTATCGAGCAGCGAGCCCGAACGCTCCGTTGAGGACTGTTCTGCACTGCTGGACGTTGCGACGCTTAGACGAGTGAATCCACTGATCCATAACGAGGGGCGTTATCTCGTTGAGCCTTAGAGCTCCGAGGGTGGGCTTCAGATGCTTTTCTATGACGTCGGTGTATCTATCGACGGATTGCGGTTTGGTGCCGTCGGTCTTTTTGACGGCTAGGTATTCGTCGAGCAGTTTCGAGAAGGTGCTTGTCGAGGATAACTCCGCGTGGTCGGTGTGCTCTTCGAGTCTTTGTGCGCATCGTTGCTTCAGCGCGGTTTTGGCTTTGTTTGCTGATTGCCCGCGTGCTCGGACTCTGACGGTTTCGCCTGTGGTGAGTCGTAGTCTCGTGTCTGCTTCCCAGCGGGTTGGTTTGCCGTCTTCGTCGGTTGCGACTGGTTTTATGTTTATCTCGCCCCAGGTTCCTGGTGTGAGTGCTGGTCTGCCTCGTGCCATTGTGGTGGTTCCTTTTCGACACTTTCGACACGACTGTCGAAAACTATTTATGTGTGTTGACCTGCTTTTTCTACACTTTCGACAGTTTCGACAGTGCTTATACAGGAAGGGTTACTCACCTTCCGGCGACTTCCAAGGCCACTTATTAAGAAAGTCTAGGAGCGCCTCTCGCTGCTCGTCTGTGAGTGCCGACTTCTCGACCACGACACCACCTGACTCCTTAATATGTTGGTTCAGCCGTCCTATTCGCGCCTGAATGGAGCGCAGTGGAGCCTCCGCGTCTGGATCTCGTGCAATCGCAAGCCGCCTTGATTCACTAACGGCTTCATGCGCCACTCGCGAGCGCTCTTCCACAAAACGAACAAGTTGGGCTCCCATTCCTGAACTAGCCTGCACGCCAGTTCGCCCGCCATCTCTTTTCACCCGGATAGGCCAGCCGCTGACCGTACCGACGATCCAGTCGAAGAACTCCTTCGCACTAACAGTTCGATTCGGTAAGCCTTCGAGCTCCCCGTCTGGATAGCCGGGAGAAAGAAGCAGCGCTGGATTAGTCCCCAGAACATGAGCGATAACGATTAGCTCCGCAACTGTGAGCCGATCCTTACGTCTACCCGTCTCCATGTTGGTAAGGACGCTGGCACTAATCGGGAATCCCGCGAGTTTCGTTCGCTCGGCTAGCTGCGCAACCGTGATGCCTTCAGCCTTACGCCGCTTCACTATCTCCGCAATGACTTTTTGCGTGTACTCGTTCGACCAGTCCGACTTTTCTGTCATATGGACATTTTAAGCATAAGTATTGTGCTGTCCAGACAGATGTGATAAAACTGTCTATAGAGCAGAATTTCAGTTTATTTTCTGCCTGTCCGACAGTTTGGAGTAATTATGAAGCCCTCCTTGAACCCCTCCGAAGTTGCACCGCTTCTCGGAGTCTCTAGGTCTTCCGTATACGAGGCGATTCGCAATGACGCTTTTCCAACACCAGTAATCAAAGTTGGTGGCCGCTACGTGATTCCAGCGAAGCCACTGCTCGACCTGCTCGGCCTCGACGAACTACCCGCCGACGCCGCCTAACCAAAAAGGAGAACCACAATGCCGAACCAGTACACCACCGAAGAACTCACCCTCTTTCGCGCCGACGCCGCCTTAACCCTCGCCCTCGCTGTCCTCCGCGCAGTCGAGAACGGCGAGAACGTCAACGCCGACGAAGCTGTCGCCGGTGCTCTCATCGACTTCCGAATCGCTAACGCCGACTACGAAGCCGCCACCCGCGACGAAGACAACTAACCCCCAGGAAGGAAAAACCAATGTCCAACTACGCCAACTCCTACATCACCTTGACCGCCTGCGAAACAATTCCGCTAATCCAGGAGCACATGCCAGACCGCTCGCCGGAAGGCGCCCCGTGGGAGTTCGAAGTACAGGAGCTTATCGCCGAGCGCATCAAGCCAAACTTCCGCCGCACTCTCCTGGACTACATCGAGGTTGCCAAGGGTGCGGATTATGTCTATGCACCCGGCCTCGATAAGGAATTCATGCTCAACGGAATCATCGCCCGCTTCGGCACCGACGCGCTCCTGGAGGTCATGGCAAAGGACTCCTTCACCCTCGGCATGACATACCTAGTCAACCAGGGTGAAAAGGCACTCACCCAAATGCTCGCGAATCTGAAATAAGAAAAAGCGCCTCACCGCCGACACGGTAAGACGCTAATCCTCTACCCAATCCCGAACCAGGAGACGGAAGGAACATCTCGAAAGATGCACAACAAGAATAACACAGATTTCGAACATATCTCCGATAGGAAGACAGGGACGAAATCGAAAAGGCGACGTCGCAGGATCGCAGCACACACCATCGTCCGCCGAACAGAGGCAGGCGACCACGCCGCATGTGGCCACTTCATCGCCCGCCAGTGGGTAACTCCCGTGAAGGTTGATAGCGACGGCGTGCCACTGTCGGCTGAGTACTACCCGTGCCCGGCCTGCCGGGACATGAAGCGACTCGAAAAGAGCATGGAAGGCCATTGGCCGAAGTTCCTCATTCCGGCTGATATGGCGCTGGATCTGGCCGACCGCTGGGAGGCCGAAAAGTGACCGCCATTGTTTGCGACGAGCTTCTCGACGAAGCCGACACAGCACTTGTCGAGGACGCGGCCACCCTGCTCGCACACCTCGACGTCACCCACCTGATTTACGCCGCCGTAAAAACGAAAAGCGCTTAAGCGTCACTGTGACACAACGGTAAGCAGGGTTATCCCGGAACGGTTCGTTTGACGGAGTTCGATTCTCCGACCGGGAGCAGGGACTTCCCCCAGTCCTTAGAGTTTTCCGAATCTGAAAGAGACTACGGGGTTCGGTGCCGATTACGACATCGAATGTTTGTTGAAGAGCCGACCAGGAAGGCTACAAGTGATTACTAAAAACTCGATTCAGTACCAGGGAACAGAGTTCCTTGCCAGCGTCCTTAAGCTCCCGCCGCAGAACCGACGAGATCATCTCTTGCTCGTCGAAGCGGAAGACTTCGCCACCCCACCAACTCGCGAGGTGTACCGAGCTCTTCTCACGATGCCAGAGCTGGATACCGCCGAAGGCTTCGAAGCCGCCGACGCTGCACTGTGGCAGCACCTTCTAGCGACTGGCGCTCTTTCCGGCAACATGCATATTGGCATCAGAGCGGCCTACGAAGACCTTCAAAAGGTCACACCGCAAGCCTGGCTGTGTGGTGTCTACGCCAGACAGCTCCGAGAGACTCGTTACCGCAATGCGCTTCGGAGTTTCCTGAATTTGGCCGACCAGAACGCAGATAAGTTGCCTGTGGCTGAACTTGACGAGATGACGCGCAACAGTGGCACTCGCCTTCAGTACCTCGCCCAGCGCGTCGAAGGCGCCGACGCTCTTAAGGCGGTGGCCTAACTGTGAGCAAGGCTGACGAAATCGAAGATGCTGTTATGCGCGCGGTTGGTCTCGCTCCCCAGCTCGAAGATAACGATGCTGACGTTGAAGACGTCGATGCCGACTTGCAGGCCGTCCTTCAGCTTCAAGACGAACGCACGATTGACTGGCTCACCTTGAGTGAGCAGGAGTTTCCGCCACTGGCGTGGGCTATCGACGGACTTATCCCGGAAGGCTACGGCCTGATTGTTGCGCCGCCGAAGGCCGGTAAGTCCTGGTTCGTTCTCGACATTGCTGTTGCCTGCGCTACCGGAAGTAGAGCGCTCGACGCGTTGCCCGCCAAGAAGCGCCCGGTCTTGTATTTGGCTCTCGAAGATGGACACCGCCGACTTCAAGAGCGCCTGAACGTCCTCAAAGATGCCCGCCACGTCCAGCCAAATAACTCGTTGAAGCTAGTAGTCGATGCTGACTCACTGGAGGCCGATGCCCTCATCTCGCTCTTCATCGAGGAACACCACGACGAAGCACCGCTTATCATTCTCGACACTATCGGCCGCGTGATGCCCGGCAAGGCCGCAGGTGAAAACGAGTACCAACGCGATTACCGCTTCGGAGCGAAGCTGAAGAAGTATGTCGCAGCCATGCCGGGAGGAACTCTCCTTGCCGTCCACCACACCAACAAGGGCATACACTCCGACTTCCAAAACGCCGTGAGCGGTACGCAAGGTATCGCTGGCGCCGCCGACTTCACCGCCGTCATTCAACGCCAACGAAACGAAGACGAAGCCGTCCTGTCGATTACCGGCCGTGATGTTCCTGAAGCCGAGTACGGAATGAAGTTCGACGCTGGACTGTGGTCAATCGTCGGAGGTGACCTGTCCACCGCAAGCGAGGCTGTAGCCGAAATTCGAGCAGCACAGGCACAAAGCAACCTCGGCGACCGCATGACAGAGATTGTTCACTTCGTGGATCAAAGCGACACCCCTGTTACTCCCGCTGCTATTGCCGAGAAGTTTGGCCTTACCCGCAAGGACGCTGGCTCATACCTCGCACGCGCAGAACGTAAAGACCTTATCGCCAAGCAAGGCCGTGGAAAGTATGTGTCGAAATTGTCGAATGTGTCGAAATCACAGGTAGAAGGCAAAAATCAACTTTCGACAGCGGTGTCGAAAGTGTCGAAAACTCAAACCAATGATGAGTTTCTCGACGCTCTCACCTCGGCTCTTAGTCCTACGCATGGCCTCGCCAAGCCGCAAATTGTGAGCCTCGTGCCTAAGAAGCTGAACCCGGAAGACAACCTCGACGCTGCTCTTTCTCATCTCGAACAGCAAGGTCTCATCGTCCAAACCTTCGAAGGTAAATACCTTCTAGCGCAAGGAGCTAAGTAGTCGTGAAGCGTCACATTAAATGTAAGGCAGTCAACTCAAACAGGAGGCTAAGCATCGTTCTTCGCCCCGATTCACGCGATAAAACCAAGTGGTTCCTCGGCACTCCATGCGGAGCAATGTTGCTCGACGAAGACCAGATGATCCAGCTAGCCAACGCTGTTGCCGACCTCCTGGAGGCCGACGAGTGAAGACACCACCGTTCCCGAAGGTTAGGCGCCTCCCGGCAAGCCTCCGCCCCATCACCGACGCCTCACTCGACGGAGCCGCCTGCAAAGGCCACGCTCCCTTATTCGACCTCACTGTTCATGGCGAGACCTCGGAGCGCCGCGAAGCCCGCCACCACCAAGCCCGCAACCTGTGCCGGAGGTGCCCTGTCTTCACTCAATGCACCACGGTTGCAGGCCAACTCAAGCATGACCACAAACAAGGACTTTGGGCAGGAATGCTGCTCGACAACAACAAGGAGAACTAAGTGAAACTCACGGCACTAACTTCAATTTTCCTCGACGGCACTCTCGTTAAGAAGGGCACCGTCTTCACCACCACGGCCACCACCGGCGAGCGCCTTATCCGCAGTGGATCAGCCAGCCCCGCCGAGCAGTCCACTAAGCAAGCGGCACCACGAAACCAAGTTCCCGCTGTCAAGGAACCGGCCGAGCCGACACCACAGGAGCAGCGACCAGCGCCGCCGCGCAAGGCCGCGCCGAAAAAAGTTTGGGAGGACTACGCCACCGCCCTCGGTATCCCCGCCGCCGGTCTGACGAAGCCGGAGCTCATCGCGGTGTGTCTGGACTACTAGAAGGAGACGTTTAGGAATGCATCATTACAAGGAGTCGTGTTTCATCTTGAGCCCGGAAGAAGCAACAAGCATTGCCAGAACTCTACTTGAAGCGAACGCAGCTCTCGCCCGTCAAGGCGCCAAGATTCCGGCGAGCATGATTGCCTTCGCCAATGCCGTTTACGCCAACGTAAAAACGCAAAAGCCAATTGAGGACACCGGCGAGACTGTGGAGTATGAGCAAATCACTTCCGCCGAAGCCGCCAAAATTTTGGGTTGTGGCGAGCCCAACGTCCGAGCTCTCGCCAGAGCAGGCAGGCTACCCGGCTCCAAACCTCAAGGCTTCTGGATCTTCAACAGGAGTGATGTCGTGGCCTTCCGCGACTACCGCGAGTGATTGCTCAATTGCAGATGTGGAGCTCGCCCGCGTCGGCACCTGGAACGCAGAAACAGGACAATGCGCCATAACCCGCGCCGACCTTGCTTCCGCCGTCGCAGCAGCACCACATCTACCCGCTATCCCCGTCCGCCTCGGACATTTTGACCCACGTTTCTCCGGCTCTCCTTCCCTGGGGCGTGTGGTCAATTTACGTACCGGCGAGGCCGGCGACGTACTGCTCGGAGACCTCGTAGACCTTCCTCGTTGGCTGTACGACAACGTCTCAAAAGCCTATCCACAGCGCAGTATCGAAGCCGCCCTCGACTTCCAACACGAAGGCCGAACATTCCGGTTTTGCCTTACTGGTCTCGCTCTTCTCGGAGCGGAATGGCCAGCAATGACAAGTCTTCAAGATATCCGCGATCTATTGGAGAAATAACGATGCCCATAAAGAACGAAAACAGGCCGCCATACAAGATGTTGAGCTTCGGCGAAGCAATGGACATGGCGCCAATTGATATCAACCTCAAGGCCGACGATAGGGGAACCAAGGGAATTGCCTTCACGATCCCCTCTCACATCGCCTTCCATGTTCCGATGTACCGCGACCCGGAACTACTCGGAGCATGGCTCGTCGGATACCTCACGGGTCTCGGAGGAGACACCGTAGAGCACATGGTCAACTTGCGAATGAAGGATAAGTGAAATGTTTTACCCTGGAGCGGCAGATCTCAACGACCGCACTATCACCGTTGATTCCGTCCTCAATGACCCAACCATCATTGAGCACCGAATCGCAGAACTGGCAACCCCGAATCTGATTGTCGAGACCGTCTTCTCACAGGACAACTCCCCGGTGCAGGGTGGTGCAGTGATCTACTCGGAGACCACGGAGAAGAACTTCTACACCGACAACGATGTGACGCAGCGCATGCCAGGAGACGAGTACACCATCGTCTACCGCGAGCGCCCCGAAGCGAAACTCGCCCGCGTCGAAGACTACGGCGGCAAGTTCGCCACCAGTGACGAGGCACGCCGACGCAACCAGGCAATCGACTTCGACAACGACGTCCGCGTCCTGTCCAACACTCTTGTGCGCAAGCTCAACCAGCGAGCAATCGAAACTATCGAAGCCGCCCGTGATGCCCACAAGACCAACACCCTTGCAATCCCCGGCACCGGCTGGAAGGACGTTGTCCTCGACGGCAACCCCACAACCATCACCGCCCCAGCTGACCGCCCTCACTCCCATATCGCCAACCTGTTCGCAGTCGCTGAACAGCAAGAGCTCGGCATCGAGTACACCAAGATGCTTGTCTCCCCGGCAATGAAGGCGACCCTGCGAACGGTCTACGGCTCCGACCTCGGCACCATGCTCGAAGACTTCGGCCTCGACCTGATCTCCACCAACTTTGTGGCCGACGATCTGGCTTACTTCGTTGACCCCGGCAAGGCCGGTTTCGTCAAGTACGAAGAGCCGCTGAACGTCACCACATGGCGAGACGAGGCACACCGACAGACCTGGACACAGGCATACGCAATGCCGGTCATGGGAATTACTACCCCGTCCGCTATCGGGGTAATCGAGTTTTCTAAGGAGTAAACCAATGTTCTTCAACAACCAGATGCAAGAGCGATTCAACCCCGGCACCGACCTCACAGCCGTTGCCACCGACCAGGTGGCAGGCAAGACCCTCGTCACCTACTCGAAGGGACTCACCAGCAGCCTTATCAGCGTCGCCACCGCCACCCCAGGCAAGGCGGTTGCCGGAGTCGCTAAGTACGACGCGGCCACCGGCGAGCACGTTGGTGTTGCGCGTGGCTCCGGCCGCATCGTCACCATCACCGCCGCCACCGGCCTGAAGGCAGGAGACCCGGTAACCGTTGGTGACGCTGGCAAGGCCACTACCGCCACTGACAACAGCCACATTGTTGGTTGGTGCGTTGACGATGCCGACGCTGGCACCGACGCACTGATTAGCCTCGCTCACTAAGGAGACCCCCATGCCTGACTTTAAGCGCCTGTTTTTCAGCACCCCCACCCCCTCCGAGGACGGCGAGGACAATACCCGCCCCCTCAAGAAGGACGGCCAGCCCAGTGACCTCACCTTCACTAATGACCAGGTAGCCACGATGTACGCCGCCCTGGGTCTCGACCCGGAGGCGTCCGCCGATGACTTTGTCGCCAAGATTCTCGAAGTAGCCGAATCAGCTCACGACGCAGATTCCAATCGTCTCGACAGTTCACTCAACCAAGAAGACGTACAGCGCATTGCAGCATCAGCAGCACGCGAAGCAATCGCAATCACCAATCCAGACAACAACGTCATCATCGACAAGAACGTCTGGGACGAAATGAAGCGCAACATGGACATTGGTCTCGCATCGAAGCGACAGCAGCACCGACTCGAAGCCGAAGCTGTAGTTGATCAAGCTATCCGTCTAAGTAAGGCTTCAGCAGCGCAGCGCGAAAACTGGATTGCAGCCTACAACGCTGACAAGGAAGCAACTGTGAAGGCTCTCAACGCAGCGGCAGCGATTCCACGCATTGAAATTGGGCATTCGCTGACACTTGAGCAGTTGGAGGAACGCCAGCGAAACAATTGGGTGCGCTAACCCAAAAAACCAACCAGGCAAGACCCTCGAGGAACTTTTTCCAAGGGGGTCTTTCCGCTATCAACAAGAGGATTACTTTCAATGAAAAGGCAACCGCGGCAGACCGAGAACCAAAAAGGCCGCGGCAGTATCCACAAGAAGACCCGGAAACGCCTCATGCATCTACACCACGACGGCGCTCTTTGTTGGTGGTGTGGCAAGCCGATGTATCGAGACGCGAAACTCAATTGGGATCAGCGTCCTTTGCATGCAGACCATTCGCGAGCTCTCGGCCAATACGGAGCACACAACAACCTCGCAGACAGGCTCTTGCACGCAACCTGTAATCAACAACGAGGCGACGGCACCAGAGACAACACCCGCCCCGCCCTCCACCGAACAGAACCATTCATTTGGTGACGCCCAGGACCGACCCCTGAAAATCTTAAGGCGGTCGGGTTTTTCCTACCCTCGCATCCCGTCCGCTTCGGGCTTCTCTCTCTCCGGCTGTTTTTGGTGCCTGTGGGCGTGTTTGGCGGGTTGTGGGTGTTGTTTGGTGGTTGGGTGCTGGTTTGGGGCGTGTGTGTTGGTTCTGGCGTGTTTTTCGGGGTGTTGCGCTAGGAGGCTCTGTGAGCGTTTGGAGGGTGTTAGGGTACGCGCTGCCCGCGTTTAACCGCTTAGAATTGATTTGTGAACAGGGGTTTTGCGCAGGTCACCGAGGGTAAGCCCCACATGCTGCCCACGTCCTTAATATCACCAACAAGAATCGTGTAAGCCCCACATGCGCACGGGAGTTATTTCCATAATCCAGAATTCTGGATTACAGGGTGCGTAAGCCCCACACGCGCACGGACGCTATGTCGTGGGCAACCATTGTCAAGACGACCACGGTGTAAGCCTCACATGCGCACGGGAGATATTCCCGGCTCCGGGAACCTTGCCGGCCAAGATGACCGTGCAGAAAGGAGTCATCTGTTACGAACCTCGTAACGGTTGAAGCGGATCGATAAGCCCCAGGAGTGCCGACAGTATCTTTAGGTAGTGATTCCGACCTGCCGAGCAGCGTTACACCTTGCTACTTCTCTAGCGAGTCCGATTGTTATTTGGACACTTTTTGGACAGTTTTAAGTCTAGGCATGAAAAAACCAGGTCAGAAAACTCTCTGACCTGGCCTTTTGGTGCCCCCAGTGGGACTCGAACCCACACTGAAAGGATTTTAAGTCCTCTGCCTCTGCCAATTGGGCTATAGGGGCCCCTAAGAAAGATTAATGGGCGATATGGGTGTCTACCAAACTCGCCACAATTCCGTCGAGGATATCCTTCTCGCTGATGTAGAAAAAGCGCTGCTCTTCCTTGGCTGCCTCGGAAAGTGGCAGCGCCTCAAACATGTCCATCAGACCGTCAACAATGATGGAACCACCGGCGAAGACATCCGCGCGTTTCGGGTGCATGACCGGATTCGCAGCAAGGGATTCCGCATCGGTCTCGACGACGGATGCTGTCAACGCACGCAACGCCGCAAAGCGCAGCTGCGACAGGTGGATTGCCTCCGGGTCGTAGGTTTCTAGGCCCTGTGCCAGCGCCGACAGGGTGGTGAAGGTCCCGGCGCAGCCGACGATGGTGCGAGCCTTGTCGACAGGCACCTTCGCAACAATCTCGTCGGCCAGTTCCGCAACATACGAACGCGCCTCCTGGACCTGCTCCGCCGTCGGCGGCGAGGCCTGCAGGAACCGTTCGGTCAAGCGCACACTGCCCATAGCCACGGAATCAGAGCCGGCTACCGTACCATCGTGGTCACCGACAATAACCTCGGTGGAGCCGCCGCCGACGTCGATGACGCAATACGGCCCCAGCTCGGGCTCCAAGTCATCGACTGCCCCGCGGAAGGACAGCGCCGCTTCCTCGTCGCCGGAAATAACCTCGGCCTCTGCACCCCACGGAGCGAGAATCTCGCGGGTCATGGCGAAGAAATCGTCACGGTTGCTTGCGTCGCGTGTCGCCGATGTCGCCACCATTCGGACTGCTTGCACTTTTTCGACCTGCATAAGCTCCGCATACTTCGTCAGAGCCTCCCGCACGCGCTCCAGCGCCTCTGGAGCCAGCATGCCAGTGGCATCCACGCCCTGGCCAAGGCGGACGATTTCCATCAGTCGGTGCAGTTCTGTGATTTCGAGAACTCCATCGACAACCTCGACCCGGCTGATAAGCAGGCGAAGCGAATTAGTGCCGCAGTCGACGGCAGCGAGGGTCGTCATTTATCCCTCCACCCCCGGATACGCAATACCGAGCTCGGCAATCGTGGGCCAATCTGCGGGAATCGCGGTACCGCGCAGCTTCTCGTTCTCCGCCGCCAGCGCCACCGACTCAGTACCCAGTCGGAAGTGATTCGGCCCCTTGGCCAGCGCGTAGGCAATAAGAACGTGGAGGCACTTCACGCGCGTCGGCATGCCGCCACCGGAGAAGTCCGTGCCCAGGTCTTCCATCTCATTGCGCTCTGCCAGAAACGCCTCGTGCGCGCGCTGGTAATCGGCGGCGAGCTCTTCGTCGCTTTCCAGACGCGCGGTCATTTCTTTCATCACGCCGGTCGTCTCCAACCGGGAGGCCTCCGCGGTGAGTCGCGGATCAGTCAGATAAAAGAGCGTGGGAAACGGAGTGCCATCGTCCAAGCGCGGCTTCGTCTTGACCACACCAGGAGTGCCGTCGGGGCTGCGGTAAGAGATGTCCACTACACCGCGCGGTTCACGTCCGAGCTGCTCCGCTATCACTTCCAAATCTGCGGTATCCACAGACATCGGTCACACTCCTTTTGCTTCCGTTTTACTGACACATAATCTCACAGTCGCCTTACAAGCGCGTTGTTTCGCTTTACGACGGCACACTCCGCCGCGCATGCAACCTCACCGAGAGGCTCAGGTAGCCGTATGGAGGTTTAGGACTCCGGTACCGTCGGCAAGCTCTCTGGCCTCGTTGCCTGATCGCGCCCCGGATTCGGGCGAGTCTCTTCGGGTTCGGGCGGGATGGAAATGGAATCCCACAGCGTCTCGTACCACTTCTTAGCCTGGTGCTGCGGAATTTCCTCCGGCTGCGTCACAGGCTGTTCGCCCACGGCCGGATCGAGGATACGGAATGGGGTCTCCCCCGGCTCTACCAGCCCCAGGCGCAGACGTGCCTGCTCCTTAACGTAGGCGGGGTTGGAGTAAAGCTCCTTTTCATCCTCTAACTGCTTAATTCGCTGTTCCATGCGAGCAATATTGTCCTGCGTGGCGGCTACATCCGCCTGCTGTTGTGCAAAAGTCCGCAGCGGAATTGCGAGAACAGAAACTAAGAAAAGCACCAGCAGACCAATACCGATCTTCTGTGCCGTGCTCAGCGAGCGCATTCCTGATGCGATTGCCGCTGCCGAACGCTGCCCCGCCCCTGCGGGGCGCGACTGTGTTCCGCGGCGAGATCGGTCCGATGCACTCATGCCCCACACTCTACCCGACCGCCAGCCGATGAAATAACAAAAACCCGCCCACAACCACGTGCGTGGTGCGGACGGGCAGTGCTAGACGCAGCTTTCGCAGCGCCTCAGCTCTTTACTTGAAGCGCGGGAAAGCGCTGCGGCCAGCGTAGACTGCGGCATCGCCGAGGTACTCTTCGATGCGCAGCAGCTGGTTGTACTTAGCAACGCGCTCGGAGCGAGCCGGAGCACCGGTCTTAATCTGGCCACAGTTCAGGCCGACGGCCAGGTCAGCGATGGTGGTGTCCTCAGTCTCACCGGAGCGGTGGGACATCATGGACTTGTAGCCGGCGTTGTGAGCCATTGCGACGGCCTCGAAGGTCTCGGACAGGGTACCGATCTGGTTGACCTTGACCAGCAGAGCGTTAGCGGCCTTCTTCTCAATGCCCTCTGCCAGACGCTTCGGGTTGGTGACGAAGAAGTCGTCGCCGACGATCTGGACCTTGTCACCAAGCTGAGCAGTCAGGGTGGTGTAGCCCTCCCAGTCATCCTCCTGCAGCGGATCCTCGATGGAGACGATGGCGTAGTTCTCAACCAGGTCAGCGTAGACAGCTGCCATCTCCTCAGCGGTATGCTCGCCGCCCTCGAAGTGGTACTTGCCGTCCTTGAAGAACTCGGAAGAAGCGACGTCGAGAGCCAGAGCGACATCGTCGCCCAACTTGTAGCCTGCAGCCTCAATTGCCTCAACAATCAGGTCAAGAGCAGCCTTGGTGGAGTCAACCGACGGAGCGAAGCCGCCCTCATCACCGAGGCCAGTGGACAGGCCCTTGTCCTTAATGACCTTCTTGAGTGCGTGGTAGACCTCAGCACCGACGCGCAGTGCTTCCTTGAAGGTCGGGGCGCCAATCGGAGCAATCATGAACTCCTGGACGTCAACGCCGGAGTCAGCGTGTGCGCCACCGTTGAGGATGTTCATCATCGGAACCGGCAGAACGTGACCGTTCGGGCCGCCGACGTAGCGGAACAGATCCAGGCCAGCGGACTCAGCAGCAGCCTTGGCAACAGCCATGGAAACACCCAGGATTGCGTTAGCACCCAGGCGGGACTTGTTGTCGGTGCCGTCCAGCTCAATCATGGTCTTGTCAACCAGACGCTGGTCCTCAGCCTCGAGGCCAATAATTGCGTCCTCAATCTCCTCGAGCACAGCGCGGACAGCCTTCTCGACCCCCTTGCCCAGGTAACGGTCTCCGCCATCGCGGAGCTCGTGTGCCTCATGAACGCCGGTGGAGGCACCGGACGGAACCGCAGCGCGGCCCACAGCGCCGTCTTCCAACAGCACCTCAACCTCAACGGTCGGGTTACCACGGGAGTCCAGAATTTCGCGTGCGTTCAACTCGATGATTGCAGCCATAGGTCACCTTTCCGCCGGAACCGTTCCGGCACATGACTCCAATTGTGGCACGGTTTGCCAACCTTCGCCTTAAATCCTTTTCACCCTATGCGGGCTGATTCAGCGCATAGTTCGCCGCAGCATCCCGAACATCGCGAAGATACTGCTCAGACTGGTTATACGAGCGAATTGCAGATGCCCACCCTTCCGGGGTGGCGAGGTCGCGTTCCCCACTGCAGAGCATCCGTGCCGTGGTCGCAGTTGCGTCGTCGATGTTGTTGGGGTCGGCGACGCCATCACCAGAAGCATCCATCGCAAAACGATGCCAGGTCTCGGGAATAAACTGCATCGGCCCCACAGCGCGGTCATACTCTGTGTCACCGTCGAGTTCACCGTTGTCAGTATCGAGAACCTCAGCAAACCCACTCGTGCCGTCCAGCGGCGGACCGATAATCGTCGGACTGACTACCCCATCGGCGCCGATATGAGCCGGCTTGAGCCAATTGCCCGAGTACGTGCCGTGATTAGTCTCCACTTTGCCCAGTCCTGCAAGCGTGTTCCACTCCAGGTGGCAGTTCGGGAACTGTTCTGCCGCAATCACATATGCGTTGCCGTAGGCGCGGAGAGCGTCCTCAGAAATACCCGTCTTCGGGGAAATCTGCTGCGCCCACTGTCGGAGCTGTTCCGAGGTGCGCCCGGGCGCGTTGACATCAATCATCGGCGGTGGCTCAGCCGCAGCAGGCGGCACATTATCCGGAATCGGCTTCTTGGTCAACGACGGGATTACGGGTCCAGTGAACATAGCCAACGCCCCAACCGTGCCAATGATGATCAGCACCGCCAGGGAGGTTAGACCGAGGCAGCCACAGCCTCTCGAGGACTTCTTTTTCCCCTTACTGCGGCCACGCGGCTTCGCCCCGCGGGGTGCGGGGTGCGCGTATTCATCAAAGGGAGAATTAGAAGGCATGGGGAATTACTCTACGGGGTAGACCGTAAAAATCACTCAAACTCGAGGACAGAAATCACTTTTGCTGGAAACTAGCTGTCGCTTTCCGACGGGCCGAAGTCCTCAGCCTCTTCGTTATCTTCGCTGCCCGCTGCCCACTGCTCAGCACTGCCGGCCTGCTGATTCTCCATCTGGGCCAGCTCAGTCAGGAATGCGCGTGAAGCCTGTCGGGTCCGTTCTTCCGCACCGGACTCAGTCTCCAGCCCCGGGGTCGGGACCAGAATCTCCACTGGAATGTCTGCATCGGACAGTCCCAGTGCACGTGCGCGGCGGATGGCTTCCTCAGCCAAAGTCAGAGCTGGCAGCTGTGTGGCCGGGTTCGAGCGCGGACGTCCGCGGCCGTAAGCCCACAGTCGCTCCTGTTCTTCCTCCGACACCATCTCTCCCTCGGCCACAGTGCCGTCGAAGAGGTACGGCTGACGAGCGCGCATCTTCAAAATAAAGTCGGTCGCCACATCGTCGAAGTCGAAGTCCTCCGCGATTTCAGCGTGGAAGAGGATCTGCAGCAGCAGATCTGACAGCTCGCTACGAATGTCACCGCCCTCGTTGACTGCGTCGACAAACTCGTAGGTCTCTTCAATGAGATACGGCAGCAGGCTCTTGTGCGTCTGGCGAGCTTCCCACTGCCCCGTGCGCCGTGCTGCCGCCATGATGTCCACGGCCTCGACGACGTGGGGCAGACGAGCTGCGGCAAGCTGTTCCTGCGGAGTCAGCGGTTCTGCAACAGGCTCTGCCCCTGGCTCTGCAACCGGTTCTGACTCAGGTTCTTTCACCGAGTCCTGCTGGGGAGCCGCCGCAACCTGAGCTGCCGGAGCTGCTGGGTCCTGCGCATCATCCAGCTCGACCGAGTAGACCTTCTCGCCCGCATCGAGGCGATCGAGTACCTCGTCGTTTTCCATATCGGTGGTGACCAGAATCTCCGCCTGGGACACCGAGTGCCCACCGGCGTCGGCGATTGCCCAGCGCACACGGATCGGGACTTCTTCGGTGTAGCTGACTTCACCGGTCAGCAGGCTAGCGGCTTCCAGCGGAATCGCTGTTGGAAAGCGGCTATCGAGCTTGATGATAGTCATACGGTTTCTAGTCCTTTCCCATGTGCGAGATATCCATACGTGGAATTCCCGCCATCGATGTCAAGAAGTCTGCTACCCACTGCACCAATGCAATATCGCGGACAGGTTTTGCCCGCAACCCTCGCCCTTCCTTCGGCATTCCGACGGAAACCGTGCGCGTTGCCGCACGATAGGTCGCCTGTGGATACAGGCGCTTGAGACGCACCTGCTTGGAGTCAGCAAGCTCCATAGGGGTTATTCTAATGTGCGCACCCATGGCTTGAACTTCATGCACGCCGAATTCCCGGCAAATAATTCGAAGTCGTGAAATAACCGCCAGTCTCTCCACCTCAATGGGTGGGGTTCCGTAACGGTCAACAAGCTCTTCGAGCACTACGTCGATATCGTCCAGCGCACTGGCGGCAGCAAATTTGCGGTACGCCTCTAGACGTAGGCGTTCCGACGACACATATTCGGCCGGAATATTCGCATCGACCGGCAAATCGATCCGCACTTCCTTCGGTTCGTTATCGGAAGCATCCGGAGTTTCACCATCGGCCACTGCCTTCAGCGCGGCCACGGCCTCGCCAACCAGTCGGACGTACATATCGAAGCCGACACCGGCAATGTGACCGGACTGCTCCGCACCGAGGATATTTCCGGCACCGCGCATTTCCAGGTCCTTCATGGCCACAGCCATACCGGCACCCAAGTCATTGTTCTGCGCGATCGTGGACAGACGGTCGTAGGAAGTCTCCGTCAGCGTCTGATTTTCCGGGTAGAGGAAGTAGGCATAGGCGCGCTCACGGGAACGGCCCACACGACCACGCAGCTGGTGCAGCTGGGAAAGGCCCATATGGTGCGCGTTTTCCACAATCAACGTATTGGCGTTGGCAATATCCAGGCCGGTCTCCACGATGGTGGTACACACCAGCACGTCGTACTCGCGCTGCCAGAAGCCATCGACCGTGCGCTCCAGCTGCTCCTCCCCCATCTGACCGTGGGCCACTACCACGCGGGCCTCGGGCACCAAATTGCGGATAGTCTGGGCGACTTTGTCAATGGTTTCCACCTTATTATGCAGGTAGAACACCTGGCCGTCGCGAAGCAGCTCTCGCCTGATAGCAGCGGCGACCTGCTTGTCGGACTGCGCGCCGACGTATGTCAGCACCGGGTGACGGTCCTGCGGCGGGGTGAGAATCTGGCTCATCTCGCGGATGCCAGCAATCGACATTTCGAGCGTGCGCGGAATTGGCGTTGCGGACATGGTGAGTACGTCGACGTGGTGCCGTAGCGCCTTGATGTGTTCCTTGTGTTCGACGCCGAAACGCTGCTCCTCGTCAACGATGACCAGGCCGAGTTCTTTCCACTGCACGCCGGTCTGCAGGAGACGATGCGTGCCGATAACAATGTCGACCGTCCCGTTCTTCAACCCTTCGAGGACCTCCTTGGAGTCCTTCGGCGAGGTGAAGCGGGACAGTCCACGGATGGTGACCGGGAAGCCCTCCATACGTTGGGTGAAAGTGGTCAAGTGCTGCTGCGCCAGAAGTGTGGTCGGCACCAACACTGCCACCTGACGGCCATCTTGAACAGCCTTGAAGGCAGCACGCAGTGCCACCTCGGTCTTGCCGTAGCCGACATCGCCGATGAGCACGCGATCCATCGGCACCGGCTTTTCCATGTCGGACTTAATTTCGTCGATGGCCTGCAGTTGATCTTCGGTCTCGGTGAAGGGGAAGTTATCCTCCATCTCCTGCTGCCATGGCGTATCCGGCGCGAACGCGTGGCCCGGCGCGGCTTGGCGCTCGGCGTAGAGCTTGACCAGCTCTTCCGCAATCTCGCGGACGGCACCACGGGCCTTGCGCTTGGTGGACTTCCAGTCCGACCCGCCCATCTTCGACAGGGTGGGCTTTTCGCCGCCGACATAGCGCGACAGCAAATCCAGGCTCTCCATCGGCACGTAGAGCTGGTCCGAGGGACCTCCGCGCTTGCTCGGTGCGTACTCGAGCACCACGTACTCGCGGCGTGCCTGATCCTCGCCCGTGCCGATGGTGCGCTCAGTGAGCTTCACAAACCGACCAATGCCATGCGTGTCGTGCACGACATAGTCACCGGCCTTCAGCGCCAGCGGATCCACGCGACCACGGCGCTTCGCCGGCTTGCGGCGCCCACCAAGCGCACCTTCCGCGATGCGGTTACCTGTGATGTCCTGCTCGGTAATCAGAGTCAGCGCGCCACCGGGAATACGCGGGAATACCAGACCACCGTGCAAAACACCCTGGTAGACGGTAATTCTTCCGGACTCGGGATACTCCGGGCCTGCCGCCATGCGCGTCGCAATTCCGGCTTCCCTAAACTTTTCCGCTTGCCGACGCGCCCCCGCGGGCGTCGCCGCCACGTACGCCACTCGCTCCCCCGCGACCGTGGCATCGCGCAGCTGCTTCATCAGGTGACCAATTTCCTTTAAGTCTCCGCGTGGCGCGGGCCCAGGCTCGAAGGTCAGTGGCAGCACATCATCTTCGGTGACTCCCGCCTCCAGCATGCCGGGCGGGGAAATATGCCACGAAGTGGGCATCGGGATAGAGGCCAAGCTGCGGTACGCGCTGGGCTCCAGCCCATCCGTGGCGATTGGCGCCGAGCCACCCATCGCAGCAGTTTCCCACGCTGCGGCCATAAACTCCTCGCCTGCACTGATAAGGTCCTGTGCGCGGGAGCGAATGCGCTCCGGCCCGCACATGAGCACATGCGTTTTCTCCGGCATGACCTCGGTGAGCATCTTCATCGGATGCTGACTAATCAGTGGGATCAGCGATTCCATGCCCTCCACCCACTGGCCATCGCCGATGCGGGTGAGCATTTCTTGGACCTGGCCAGAGCGCGTGGTGGCGAGTTTCTCCGCGGCGGCCTTCACGTCGTCGTCGATAAGCAGTGCACGACACGGGAAGATATCCAGCTGGTCGACCTCTACCTCAGAGATCGTGCGCTGGTCAGCGACGGAAAAGGCGCGCAGGTCGGTGACCTCGTCACCCCAGAGCTCGATACGTACCGGCAGCTCTTCGGTCGCAGGGAAAACATCGACGATGCCGCCACGCACGGCAAATTGGCCACGCCTGCCGACCATGTCCACATGCGAATAGCCGTGATGCACCAACCGCTCAACTAGGTTCTCGCAGTCCTGGTCCAGCTGAACGTGAATGGGGGCACTGGTTTCAGCCTCGAGGTCGTCCACAATCGGCTGCACCAACGAGCGCACCGCCGCAATCAGAACGTCGACTTTGCCCCGGCGAACGTCGTAAAGCGCCTTACGACGCTGCGCCACAGTATCCACGGCCGGCGAAAGCTTCTCATGCGGGAGCGTCTCCCACGAGGGGAACATAGCTACACGGTCGCCGATCATCGACTTGACCTCGGCGGTCAGGTCCTCCGCCTCGCGGCCGGTAGCCGTGACGACCAGCACCGGCACCTTCGTAGACATGGCGTAAATAAGGTGCGAACGCACCGCGTCCGCACCCGTGAGCGCCAGCTCGTCTTCGCCGATGCGCCCGAGCACGCCGACAAATTGAGGATCCGTGACAACGAGGCTTTCCAGCCCCGACAGCGGGTTCGGCAGAATGCTGGGTGTGGCTTTCGCCGAGGAGGACGCAGAAGTTGGCATAGCCCCAATATAACCATGCACCCCGGATCCACCCTGCGTGCTGGTTAGCCGTTCTCCGCCACCTGCATCGGGTCTGCTGCAGCACCTGCCCCGAACTTCGCGCCCTCAGCGGCCGCTGGCACATCAGCGGAACCATGCAGAGTCGGAGAACCCTCCATGCCGGCCAGCCCGTTCCAGCACAGGTTTACGATGTGCGCCGCCACTGTCTCCTTATCCGGACTGCGCTTCTCCATCCACCAGCGAGCGGTCTGCGAAACCATACCGACCATGCAGTTTCCGTAGAGCACCGACATGGCCGGGTCGAAGCCGGCGCGTTTGAAAGCCTCGGCGAGGATAGGCGTAACCGACTCAGTGGCATTATTCAGCAGCGTCTCATAGCCACCCGCCACGCCGGGGTCGCGAGAAATAATCGAGAATCCCTCCGGGTTTTCCTCCACATAAGTCAGCAGTGCCAACACCGCCTGTTCGATGCGGTAACGCGAGCGTCCCAGGGACAACGCTTCCCTAATCGTGGCCTCCAGGGTCTTCATCTCCTGGTCGACGACTGCCTGGTAGAGCCGCTCTTTGGTGCCGAAATGCTCGTAGACAACCGGCTTTGAGACCCCGGCTGCGGCAGCGATCTCCTCCATTGAGGCGGCATCAAGCCCCTTGGCGGCAAAGATTCCACGGCTGACTTCTGTCAGCTGAGCTTTGCGCTGTGGACCGGTCATACGTCGTCTCGGAGAATTGGAGGCCATGCTTTTAGATTAGTGGCTAAAGTCTTGCTATCGTATATCGCAGGCGCAAGCGAGTTGGCTGAGTCGAATCAGCCATGCAATTTTTCGCGTTTGCCCCATTCTCCCATGGTGTAATGGCAACACTCCGGTTTTTGGTACCGGCATTCTAGGTTCGAGTCCTGGTGGGAGAGCAAGCGGGGGGCCGGCCCCTTAATTAAGAAGTGACTTTTCGCCCCGCCGTGACCGTGATGCACCCTGACCGAGGAGTAGCAAGTTTCATGTCGAACGGTTCGGCCACCGCTGTGGTCATTCTCGCCGCGGGTCAAGGCACCCGAATGAAATCCGATACGCCGAAAATGCTGCACGCTATCGGCGGTCGTACCATGTTGGAGCACGCGCTCTATGCCGCCAAGGGCATTAATCCGGATGAGATTGCTGTTGTCGTTGGCCACCAGCGCGAAAAGGTAATCGACGCCATCGGGACTTGGGCTTCGGATACCGAGCACTCCAACGGTGTCGTCATTGCCCACCAGGACGAGCAAAACGGTACCGGCCACGCTGTTCAGTGCGCGCTGGAGCACCCCGAGCTGCAGAACTTCGATGGCACCATTCTGGTGACCACTTCCGATGTTCCGCTGCTGGATTCCGAAGCGCTCCAGGCGCTGCTCGAAGAGCACAACCGCAAGCCACGCGCAGCTGTGACTGTGCTGACCTCCACTGCTGACAACCCGCACGGCTACGGCCGCATCGTTCGCAACGCCGACGGCGAAGTTCTGCGCATCGTGGAGGAAAAGGACGCCTCCGACGAGGAACGCGAGATCACCGAGGTCAACTCCGGTGTCTACGCATTTGATGCCGAGACCCTGGCAAACGCTCTCAAGCAGCTGGACACCAACAATGCCCAGGGCGAGCTCTACCTCACCGATGTCATCGGCATCGCCCGTGAGGCCGACCGCTCAGTGCGCGGTCACCGCCTCGCCGACGCCACCGTCGTCGCCGGTGTCAATGACCGCGTCCAGCTGGCTACCCTTGGCCGTGAGCTCAACCGTCGCACCTGCGAGGCAGCTATGCGCGGGGGCGCCACTATCGTCGATCCGGACACCACGTGGATTGACGTTGAGGTGGAAATCGGCCGCGACGTCACGATTCTGCCGGGCACGCAGCTGCACGGCAAGACTGTGATTGGCGACGGGGCCACCGTGGGACCGGACACGACACTGACCAACATGGTCGTCGGCAAGCGCGCCAGCGTCGTGCGTACACACGGTTCCGATTCGGAGATCGGCGAGGATGCGACGGTCGGACCGTTCACCTACATTCGCCCGAACACCAAACTCGGTGTCGGCGCGAAGCTCGGCGGCTTCGTAGAAGCGAAGAACGCGCAGATTGGAAACGGTTCGAAGGTTCCGCACCTGACCTACGTCGGCGATGCGGAGATTGGCGAGCACTCCAACATTGGTGCCTCCAGCGTGTTCGTGAACTACGACGGCGTCAACAAGCACCGCACCGTTATCGGCTCGCATGTTCGCACCGGCTCCGACACCATGTTCATCGCTCCGGTGACCGTGGGTGATGGTGCGTACTCAGGTGCAGGTACTGTTATTAAGGACGACGTTCCTCCGGGAGCATTGGCGGTCAGTGGTGGCCGTCAGCGCAACATCGAGGGATGGGTCGAGCGGAAGCGTCCAGGTACCGCTGCTGCTGAGGCAGCGCAGGCGGCGCAGGTAGCTGACAACGCTGACAACAACAAGGAAGACCAGGAAGGCTAGACGGCAGATGACCGGCCAGTGGATCGATAACCAAAAGAACCTCATGCTCTTCTCCGGAAGGGCACACCCGGAATTGGGCGAGGCAGTTGCCAAGGAGCTCGGCACAGAGCTGACTCCGATGACCGCTCGTGATTTTGCCAACGGCGAAATCTTCGTGCGCTACGAGGAATCCGTCCGCGGTTCCGATGCCTTCGTACTGCAGGCGCACCCGGCACCGCTGAACAAGTGGCTCATCGAGCAGCTGATTATGATTGACGCGCTCAAGCGCGGTTCAGCCAAGCGCATCACCGCTATCCTGCCGTTCTTCCCATACGCCCGCCAGGACAAGAAGCACCGTGGCCGTGAGCCGATTTCCGCTCGCCTGGTCGCTGACCTGCTCAAGACCGCAGGCGCTGACCGCATCGTCTCCGTGGACCTCCACACCGACCAGATTCAGGGCTTCTTCGACGGCCCGGTCGATCACATGCACGCCATGCCGATTCTGTCGGAGTACATCAAGAAGAACTACTCCCTGGACAACCTGGTCGTGGTCTCCCCTGACGCCGGCCGTGTGAAGGTTTCCGAGAAGTGGGCCAACACCCTGGGCGACGCCCCGCTGGCTTTCATTCACAAGACCCGTTCCGTCGATGTCGCGAACCAGGTTGTCGCCAACCGTGTGGTCGGCGAGGTCTCCGGTAAGACCTGTCTACTCATCGACGACATGATTGACACCGGCGGCACCATCGCCGGCGCTGTCAAGGTGTTGCGTGAGGCTGGCGCTTCCGATGTCATCATCGCTACCACGCACGGCGTCTTCTCTGACCCAGCTCGCGAGCGCCTGTCGAAGTGCGGTGCCCGCGAGGTCATCACCACCGATACTCTGCCGCAGTCCACCGAGGGCTGGGACAACCTGACCGTCCTGCCAATCGCGCCGCTGCTGGCTAAGACGATCCACGAGATCTTCGAAAACGGTTCCGTCACCACTCTCTTCGAGGGCCAGGCATAAGCTCTTTCCGCTTGCCGACGGGCACCCCGCCGCGACCAGCAACCTAGTTTTGCTGGTGGTGACGGGGTTTGCTGTTTGACCTGTTAGTCCACTACAATTTTTCCGGTAAGTCTCGGCGAGGGCGACCACAGTAGGTGGTTGCCGTTATCGACGCGACGCTCGCAGCCCAACTTTTGCGCCCACGGTGGCATGGATGCGGCACGTGCTCGACTCGACGACTCAGTATCGAATCGTTTAGGAGTCCATTTTCATGGCAAAGCCCAACATCATCAAGATTGATGCTCGTAACCGCACCGAGTTCGGCAAGGGTGCCGCTCGCCGTGCCCGCGTTGCTGGCGACATCCCGGTTGTCATCTACGGCGCTGACCTGGATGCTCCGAAGCACATCCTCGTTGACACTCTGGATTTCCACGCTGTCATCCGTAACCACGGTGTCAACGCTGTTCTGGACGTCAACATCGAGGGCGAGTCCCAGCTGTCCATGGTTAAGGCTGTTGACCAGAACCCGCTGACTCTCGACATCGACCACGCTGACCTGCTCGCCATTCACCGTGACGAGAAGGTTGAGGTTGAGGTTCCGGTCGTTCCGACTGGCGAGCTCGCTCCGGGTGCCCTGCTCATGCAGGATGCCGAGACCATTCTGGTCAATGCACCGGTTCTGGCTATTCCGGAAGAGATCGAGGTCTCCGTCGAGGGTGCAGAGGTCGGCACCATGGTTCACGCCGGCGACGTTACCCTGCCAGAGGGCCTGGTCCTCACCGACGACGCTGACCTGCTCATCTTCAACATCGTCGAGCCGGAGGAGGAGCCGGCTGGTGACGTCGATGCCGACATCGAGGGCATGGGCGAGGCTGAGACCCCGGATGAGCCAGCTGAGGAAGAGGCTGAGTAATTCAAACGCTGAATGGCTCTATCTGACTGAACCAGTACAGGCTTTCACGTTTAGCTAAAAAGGGACGGACACTCTGGTCCGTCCCTTTTTTGTTCTTGAAACTCCCCGAAGCCAACAGACCGCGCACCGTGTGCCAAGATTGAATTCATGAACGCCTCCACCACACCTCTGCTTGTCGTGGGGCTCGGCAACCCTGGGCCCAAATATGAACTCACCCGCCATAACGTCGGGCATCTGGTGCTAGATGAACTAGCGAGCCGCACTTCTCCGATGCCTTCGTCGTTTAGCGTGCATAAGAAGTCCAACGCTGAGATTGTGCAGACTCGGTTTAAGACCTCCGATGGCGGCGAGCGACAGGTGATTCTGGCTAAGCCCCGGACCTACATGAATCTGTCGGGTGGTCCGATTGCGGCGCTGGCCAAGTTCTTCAACGTCGCGCCTACCGACGTCGTGGTAGTCCACGATGAGCTGGACCTGGACCCGGGCGTGGTACGGCTTAAGCGCGGCGGGGGCGAGAATGGCCACAATGGCCTGCGCTCGACCACGAAGTCGTTGGGCACGAAGGACTACATGCGGGTGCGTATTGGCATTGGCCGTCCTCCGGGCCGCCAAGATCCGGCGGACTACGTGCTGCGTAATTTCAATGCTAAGGAACGCGAGGAGCTCGCTTTCACTCTGCCCACTGCTGCGGAGGCGGTGGAGCTAATCGCCAGCCACGGGCTGGAGATTGCGCAGAACCAGATTCACGGGCGGTAGCAGTAGCGGGAAGGGGGCTATTTTCACGTTCCCGGGAGCTTCAGTCTTTACAGCTCGTCGGTGTTCGTGCTGCTCGGCGTTTTCGTCGGCGTTTTCGCTCTGTCCACCGAGCGCCTGGCGGTGGGATTCGGGAAGCTGCGGCAGGGCGCCCGTGAGGGCATCGACCAGGTGATGAGGATCAGGCGCCCGAGGAGCTCCCCGTCCGGCACGCCCACGACTCGGCGTAGCGGCCGCCCTTCGCCAGCAATTCATCGTGCGTGCCCCGTTCTGCGACCGTCCCGTCCTCCGAAAGCACGACGATGAGGTCGGCATCGCGAACGGTGTGCAGGCGATGGGCGACGACAATCACGGTGCGATCGCCGCGCAACGCCTCCATCGTGCCGACGATCGCCCGCTCAGTGGCCGCATCCAGCGAGGACGTCGGCTCGTCGAGAAGCACCACCGGGGAATCCTTCAGAAGCGCCCGGGCGATGGCGAGGCGCTGCCGCTCGCCTCCCGACAGCAGCGTCCCCTCCTCCCCCACCGGGGTATCCCACCCGGAAGGCAGCAGCTCCACGATGCGGTCCACCCCGGAACGCCGGGCGGCCTCGCGCAAGCGATCCCCGTCACCGGGCTCGGAACCGAATCCGGGATCGGCGAAGACCACGTTGTCCCGCACGGACGCGTCGAAAAGGAACGTCTCCTGGAACACCGGGGTCACCAGCGAGTTCACGCCGTCGGTGCCAATCCGAGGCAAGGGTACCCCGCCGATGAGGACCTCCCCCGAGTCCGGATCATGAAAACGCGACAGCAGCCGCATGACCGTCGTCTTGCCCGCCCCCGACGGTCCCACTACGGCAACCAGCGCTCCCTGAGGTGCACGGAAGCTGACGCCGTCGAGAACCTTCTTATCCCCGTACCCGAAGCTCACGTCGCGGAACTCCACGTCATGCCCGTCGGGCAGCTCCGGTGCGGCAGGTTCGGGAAGGGCGGGGATTGCCCGCAGGTCACGCAACGCAGCCAACGTGTTGCGGCCCGCACCGAAACCGCCGGACAACGCTCCCGCCGTGGTGATCGGTCCGGTGAACTGGACGACCACGATGAGCATCGGCGCCAAATGCGCCGGCGCCATCCCGCCCGTCGCGGCGACTGCCACGGCGACTATCACCGCCGCCGTGAACACCGCATGGACGACCGAACCCAGCCGTCCGATGGCCGCCCCCTGCGTCGACGTCGCCTTCGCGAACGCATCGTGTTGGGCCCGGATTGCCTCATCCACCATCGCGTCCGCCGCCGAACCGTCGCCCGCGGCGCGAATCGCCTGCTGGCAGCGGGTGAACTCGATCAGCCTGCCGGAGACGGCAGCGACGGCGTCAGCATGCGCTTCGTCCGACTCCCCGCCGACGCGACCAATGGCCCGGTAGGCGAAGAAGATCACCGGCGCCGACGCGACGAGAACCAAACCGACGCGCCAATCCACCGCCAGAATTCCGAAGGCGATGACGGTCGGCGCAACCGCCGCGGCGATGACAGGCCGCAGGATCACATGCGGCACGGACGCCGCGAACGCGATACCCGACGATGCCATCTCCGAAAAGCGGCCGGCCGTGGACTTGGTGACGTACCCGAGTGGCAACGTCAGCACGCGTTCGCCCAGAGAACGCAGTAGGGACGACAGTACCGCTGCGGAATTCGCCCTGCCGACCGTCCCCGCGGCGAGAGACAGCACCGCATGGGCGGCCGCGAGGCCGGCGATGACGCCGGTGAAACGCCACGCCGTCGCATCATCTCCCTCGGCCAGAGCCGACAGCAGCGGCAGCAGCGCGACGAACGCCGCTCCCTGAGCCAGCGCGGCAAGCGCGGCCAACGCAATGAGCCACGCCAGCGTCATTCTCGAGCGCCGATCCGTCATCGACCACAAGTCCCGAATCATCGGTTCCCCGCCTTTTCATCGTCTAATTCAGTGCCCCGCGGGGCGGATGGTTCGTCGTCGAGCGCGAACGCGCGCCACAAATCCCGGTAGCGGCCACCGCGCGCAAGCAACTCGTCGTGGGTACCCGCCTCCGCGACCGCTCCCCCGTCGAGAACGAGGATGCGGTCGGCGTTGCGGATCGTGCTCAACCTGTGCGCGATCACAATCACCGTCCGTGAACGGGCCAAACGCTCGATTGCGGACTGGATGAGGGCCTCGGAAGCCGGATCCGCGTAAGCGGTTGCCTCGTCGAAGATGAGCACCGGCGCGTCCGTGACGATCGACCTCGCGATGGCCACGCGCTGCGCCTCACCACCGGAAAAGGTCACGTCGACGTTGACCACCGAATCCAGGCCCTTCGGCAGCGCCGCGATGACCGCATCGAGGTTCGCGAGCTTCGCGGCCGCCATGATTTCGCCGTCGGTGGCGTCTCTCCTGGCCAGCCGGATGTTCTCCCGCAACGGCAGCGTGAGCAACTGCGGATCTTGGAACACCACCGACACCGAGCGGTGCACGTCACGCACGGCAATGTCGCGAAGATCGGCGCCGCCCAGCAGCACCGAGCCTTCAACGGGGTCGTAGAAACGCGCCAACAGCCGGGCGACGGTGGACTTTCCGGAACCGGAGGCCCCCACCAGCGCAGTGAGGGTCCCCGGTTCGAACGTCGCGGACATCCCGTCGAGGACCCGCGGCCCATCGCCGTAGGAGAAGACCAGGTTCCGGGCCTCGAGCGCGCCTCCGCGCACGGGCACCGGATCGGCGGGCTCGACGATCGGCGGCGTGCCCAGCACCTCCGCGATGGACTTCAGGGCAGCGATCCCCGCGATGATGGGTTCGGAGTTCATGGCCACCCGCACGATCGCCGCGGAGAGTCCAAGGCCGAGAACCAGCCCGGCGACGAGCCCCTCCGGTAGACCTCCCGCGGCGTCCCTCAGAGCGAGGCCGGCCCCGCACACCACTGCGAGGACTGTGATCGGGGACGTCACCACGTCGATGACCCCGAGATAGATGTTCGACTGCCGGGACCAGGCAGACCACGCACGGACGAACGACAGCGCCGCGGCATCGTAGCGACCCGCGCCCTGGTTGGCGCGTCCGAAGGACTTCATCACTGAGATACCTCGCACCAACTCGATGACCGCGGCCATCACTCCTTCGGAGGCTCGCTCGTAGTCGCGCTGAAGACCGGCTCCGCGCGAAATCATCACACCCATCAGGGCGAAGGTGACCAGCACCGGGACGACCGCCACCGCCGCAATCCGCCAATCCACCGCGACGAGCGCGATGAGGGAAAGCATAGGAACCAGCACCGCCACCACGGTCTCACCGACGGTGTGGCCCATGAGCTGGTGGACAGCCGCGACGTCCTTCTCAACCGACCCGATGATTCCCGACGAGCGCCGGGCGTCCAGCCAGCCCAGCGGCAACTTCCGGATTTGGGCGACCAGCCGGCGCCGAAGGTGGAGCTGCAGGTCGTTATCCGCCCGGTGCGAGAGCATGCCGGCGGCGCCGTCCGCGGCCATGCGCACCGTTGCGGCGACGACAATGACAGCCACGGCCAACCACGTCCGATGCTCCGGGGCCTCCGGGTACGTCATCGCGATGTCGATGATGCCGACCAGCGAAGCGACGGTAGCCACCGACGACAGGACGGATAACGCGACCACCGCACGCATCCGGGTCCGGATCGGGGCGAGCAGCGACCACGGGCCTACAGTCCCGTCCACGGCGCTCACTTGCCCGCCTCCCCGATTGCGCTTTTCTTCGTGAGAGTACAGAAGTACACCATGCCGGCGTGTGAGGCTCCGCCCAGCTTCAGCCCGTTGGCTTCGGCGAGGTCCTCGAGCTCGCTGTCCCGGAACACCCGGTGGCCCATCTTCGCCATGATGGCCATGTCGACCCGCTCGTTCACGTCGGGATCCTCGGCGAACGTCTGCACGTAAGCGATGCCGTCGTCGGCGAGCAGCCCGGCGACCCTGCCGAGCGCGGCACCCGCATCCTTCATTTGGTGGAGCGCGCCGCAGACCCAGATTTCATCGGCCCCGCCGGTCTCTCCCGCGAGCGGCGCGAGGACGTCGGCGACGTGGAATTCCGTCCGGGCCCCGAGCCCTTCGACGGCGGCGCGTTCGCGGGCGATGCGGATCGCATTGGGCGACAGGTCGTAGCCGACGATGTTCGCCCTGCGATAGCGAGGCTCGGCGGCGAGCATGCGGGAGAGCCACCCGGTTCCGCAACCGAGGTCGAGAACCCGGGCCGGCGCATCCGGCCCGGGATCCAGCGCACGGAGCTGCCGATACACGGCGGCGGCGTCCATCGGTTCACGCGCATAGCGGCTGAGGAACCTCGGTTGGACCTTGTCCTCGTAGGCCACGAGGAGTCTGCGGTTGTTCTGGACGATCTGGGCAATCGACTTCATCTGGTTCTGTCTCCGGGGGTGTGGGCCGCGTCCACGCGGCGGTTTCGGGTTAGGTGCTCGGGTTCGCGGGCCGTCGTCGGCGGCGCCGCGCCCGTGGACGTGCCCGTCATGCAGACTCCCCCGGCCTCGTTTTCACGGCGATGCCCCACGCCGCGAGCACGGCGATGCCTAAGAACCAGGCCGCGCAGACCACCAGACCCGCAGCCCCGGTGCCGTTGACGGCCTCGCCGGCCGCGGATACGGGGGTGTGCCCGGCGATTCCGCGCAGGAGAGGACGGAAGTGGTCGGCGGGCATGAGCACCGTGTTGACGAACATCGCAACGATGATTAACGGGATGAGGGCCACGGAACCCTGGGGGCTGGTGATGGAGAACGCGATGTACGTGCCGGTGCATGCGGCCGCCGCGGCAACCATCGCGCCGGTCACCGCGATCCTCCACCACCAGGACACCTCCGGGGGGCCGTCGGAAAGCAAGGCGGCCACCGCCGCAACAACGACCGTCATCGCCATGATCCGGATGAACTCGGCAATAATCCGTGCGGCCGGCACGGCCGCGTACGGTGACGGCATGGTGATTAACCGCTCGTGGAAGCCATTGCTGCGTTCAACGAACACGGTGGACGATCCCGTGATGGCCAGGATGAACGCCCACGCCGTCACGACCAGGATGACCGCGTTCCGGAGTTCGAACTCTCCGGTGAGCTGCCTGACCAGGCCACCGAACATGCGGTTGACGATGAACAGGTACACGAGCGGAGCAATGAACGTCATGAACCAGAAGTCGGGGCGCCGCAGCCAAATGTGGGCGATGCGCCGCAAATGCACGAAGATGGCGTCGATCATGATTCGCTCCTCGAAGTGAACCGGCGGATGAACAGGACGATTCCGGCGACCACCGCGACACCGAGCCACAGGGCTGCCTCTTCCCCGGCGCTATCCGGGAAGGCGTCCGGGGACGCTGCCCTGATCACCTCGATCATCGGCGAAAACGGCATGTGACGTACGACGTCGCGAAGGGAGCCGTCCAAAGCGGTCGCCGGAATGAACGCGGTGGAGAACATAAGCAGCAGCATTTCCAGCGCCTGGATCGATGAGGCCGTCGACACCGGGGCGGGCACCATCAGGATCACCCCGTCCGTGACCAGGGACAGAACCGCTGCGGCGAGCAGTGACCACAGGACAGTCCACGCGACGTCACCGACAGCCATGTCGAGGCCACAGGCCCACGCGACGACCAGCAGCGCCGCGATCGACGCGGACATCCGCAGCAAATCGGTGGCGAGCCTGCCGGCGACATAGCCGCCTGTGGCCCCGGGCAACACGCGCACGCGGTCAACAAGCCCGGATTCGACGTCCTGTCCCACCGCCATCGCCGACGCCGCGGCGGTGAACATCGCCGCCTGGAACAGGCAGCCGCCGAGCACGAAACGCAGGTACCCGAAGCCGGATTGCCCCGCCGAGTACCCAAACACCGCGTACAGGCACAGCAGGAAGAGGGGCGGAACTACGAACATGGAGATCAGCGACGCGGTGTTGCGTCGCAACAGCAGCAGATCCCGATGGAGAAACGCCGCGACCGACGTCGCACTCATCGCGCCGCACCCCCTGCGTTCATCGATATGAACACCTCGTTGAGGGTGGGCGGCGACACGCTCAGCGAATCCGGCAACGCTTCCGAGGCCTCCATCGCCCGCGCCACCGCCTCGAGGATCCGCGGTCCGGGGTCGACGTCGAGGGACACCGACTTCCCCGCGACGCGGGCGCGGTCCAGGCACGTTCCCCCGAGGCAGCGGGCGAACGCCTCCGCCCCGGCGGCGGTGGCGAAGGACACGCGGAGCACGTGCGACCCGAAGTCGCGGCGCAATTCCTCCGGCGTTCCGCTGGCGACGATGCGGCGGTCCTTGAGCAGATGGACGTGGTCTGCCAGCGCCTCCGCCTCTTCCAGGTACTGGGTGGTCAGCACCAGGGTCATTCCGTCGTCCCGCAGCTGCCGGATGAAGCCCCACAGCTCTTCGCGGCTGACCGGGTCCAACCCCGTCGTGGGTTCGTCGAGGAACAGCAGCCTGGGCACGACGCACAGCGACGCGGCGATGTCGAGGCGCCGCCGCATGCCACCCGAATAGGCCGACACCAACGTCGAGGCACTGTCTGCGAGCGAGAATTGCGCGAGTAGTTCCGTCGCGCGGGCGGCCGCGTCGGCGCGGTCGAGTCCGCGCAGACGCCCGAAGAACTCCAGGTTCTCCCGGCCGGTGAGGTTCTCGTCGATCGCCGCGAATTGGCCGGTGGTGGCAATGTCGGCGCGCACGCCCACCGGATCCTCTTTCACATCGCGCGAGAAGATGCTCACCTCGCCGGAGTCTGCGGTGATGAGCGTCGACAGGATTCGGATGAGAGTGGTCTTGCCTGCGCCGTTGTGGCCGAGGAACGACACAATCGCCCCGGCGGGCACGGTGAAACTCACGCCGTCGAGCACATGCTTGCGCATCCGGGCACCGCGCTTTCCCTTACGCCCGCCGTCCGGCGGGGCACCTGCACCGCCTTCGGGCGCGGTGCCCGCTTTGCCCGCAATCGGGTAGCTCTTCGTGAGGTTGCGGACGACGATCGCCGCACCTCGTTCAGCTTTCTCCGTCATCGTTTCCCCTTTTCTTTGGTATCGCAGTGGGCCGCTGTCGGCAGCGGCCCCGTGGTCGGGTTGTCATGCGGCACCTCGATATGGATGCCCGCATCGCGGGCGAAGGCGAGGACCGGTTCGAGGAGCCGGGGGTGGCCGACGAGATCCCGGCACCCCGGCGTGACCGGCTTCCCCGCCACCGCCACAACGGTGGCGGCAGCAATCGCCGCGGTCATTTTGTAGGAACCTGGGCCGGTCGCCCGGACGACGGTCGTCTCGGCCGACGGCCCCGCATCGCCCGCGCCGGCGGACGACAGTGCGGCGACCAGCTCGGCGGGTTGCGGAGTGCCCTTCGCCCGCGCCTTCCGCGATGTCACGGCCGCCCCGAGACGGGCGAGCAGACCGGAGACAACGGGCATCGCGTACAGTCTCGACGTGCAGATCTTCTCCACCAACGCATCGGGGAGGGCATCGAAGGCGACGTGGTAGGAATATCCACGGATCGAAGGACACACCTCGCGTACGACGTCGACGTCCGGGCATTCGTAGCCGATTCCGCTTTGCGACGACACCGGGTTGCGCCGCACTTCGACAATGGCGCCGCCGAGCATCGCGCGGTATCCGCCGCGAATGGTCCGGAACATCGACTCGACCGACGCGGCCCCGGATTCCTGGTCGGCGCCGATTCTCAGATCGACCCGCACATCGCGGACCTCTTCGACCCCCGCAGCGCGGGCCCCGAGAATCAACAGTGCCGTCGACAAGCCCGGGCACAGGCCGAACCCGGTGAGCACGGGAACCCCCTCCCGCCGGGCATCCCCGTCGAGGGCCATGATTGCGCGGCGGGCGTCGATCGAATCGTTGACGTCGATGTATCCGGTGCCTGAGTCAATGCAAGCACGGGCGAGTGAGTCTGCGTGCACCTCGAACGGGCCGGTGCAGTTGACCACCCAATCGTGTTTGCGGAATACCCTGCAGATCTCGTTGTGGCCGGCGGCGATCCTCAGCGGGAAGTGCCGCCCCGGGCCATCGTCCGGTTTCTTTCGGGAAGTGTAGGCCAGCTCGATCCCGTCGACGGCGCCGAGCATCCCCCGGACGAGCCGTCCGGTGACGCCGGTACCTCCGGCCACCAGCACTTTCACAGGTTCGCCCGCGTCGCGGTCCCGTGCTTCCCCGCCGTTTCGTCGATCAGTCACTTTCCATCTCGTTTCCCCGGTCCCGCGACCGGTCGATTCCATCGGACGACGGGTCCACTGCCCTGTCGTCCGTTTCCGGCGCCCGGCGCCGGTGTTCGATGTACTCCCCGATGAGAGCCCCAGTCAGCGCGGCATCCTCTCCGAGGACGAACGAATAGTGGTTTCCCGCGACGCCGGCGACGCAGAGGTCATCGACGAGGTGGTCCCGCCACTGGTCGTGGTTGTGAGCCTCGCCGTCATCGGGGAAAACGAACAGCGCCTCCCTCACCCGCCCCTCGGGCCGGTACCGAGTGCGGGCATCGATGAGCGAGCGCAGCGAGTTGAACTCCGTCGCTGTCACCCGGTCGCCGGAAAGCCCAAGGTCCTCCAGGAGCGTCGGTGCGACCGCTGCGGCCAGGGCACGCAGGCGGGCCCCTCGTTCCTCATCGGTCTCGTCGACCCCGCCGAACTCCGCCCAGAGGCGGGCAACCGGCGTTCCGTGCGGGAGATCGGCGATCGAGGGCATCACCCGGGACAGCAGCCCCTTTTCGGATTCCGCGTCGAAATCCCCGACGTCGACCGCGATCCCCGGAGCCAGGCTGTCGAGAAACACCAGCGCAGGATCGAGATCGGCCAAACGGAGCGCCATCTCGGCCGCGATGGTGCCGCCGAGGCTCCATCCAACGATCGCAGGGGCGGCACCGTCGACGAGCACCTCGCGGACCCGGCCCGAGTAGTGGGCCGCGATATCGCCGATGCCGATAGCGTGGGGGAATGGTCTCTCGAACTCCGCGAAGCCGACACCCCACACCTGCCCGCCACCGGGGATCGCGAGTGCCAGGTCTCGGTAGATGTCGACGGTGCCGAATCCGCCGTGGACGAGGAAGATCGGGCGCGCCTCATCACCGCTGCGCAATAGAACCAGCGAACGGTCCGTGGCCGACGCGCCGGGGTCATCCGCGTCCCGCCGGTCGGTCGGCGTGGCCGTCGACTGGCCGACGAGCTCTGCCACGCCACGTGGCGTCGGCTTGGCCAGCGCTTCCGCGAGCGGCACCGACGCCCCGGTGATGTCCTGGATCCGCTGCATCAGTTTCACGAATCCCAGGGAGTCGTAGCCGAGGAGGAACAGGTTGTCGTCCGCGCCGGCTTCGGCGCCGCCGAGGTCGGCCCGGACTATCCCAGTGATGACCGTCAGGTATCCGCGAACTCGGCCCATCAGGTCCCCGGATGCGATCCTCGAGATCGCGCCCGCCCTGTCGCGCTCTGCCGATAACACGCCCGCGACGCCGTCGTCGATCACCCCACCGCCGGAAGAAGTGCCCCCGACCGCCAGGCGCAGGTGCCGAACCTGGCCGACGCTCAGCGGCGCCGCTTCGGAGCAGCCCCCGGCGAAGCCCGACACCGACCTGATGTAATGGTCGAAGATGTCCTCCACCAGTTCCGGTTTCAGGATCTGCTCGACGAAATCCCAGGCGACGTTGATACGCCCGTCGACCTCCATCACCTGGTTGTCCAACAGCACCTGCGGAGTCTGGGAGATGGCGTAATCGACGTCTCCCAGGACGTGGGCATCCTTGCCCGAGCCATCGCCTGCCGCGGCCCCCTCGCCGAACAGCAACGAGGTGTACACGAACGGCGCTATGGCCTGTCCGACGGGCAGACCCCGGTGGCGCGCGATGGTGCCGAGCAACGACACCCCGGAGTACCCGGCCGCCATGTGCCCGAGCAGCCGGTTGCGCAGTTCCGCCGTCCACCAACGGAGATCATGGTCGGCGGCCGCTTTTACAGGCATCAGAATGACGCCGGTGAAATCACCGAAGACGCCGGCGACGTCGGCGATTTCGGAATCACGGTTGTACGTGGTGATGTTGATGCCGACCGAATCCCCCTTCGACCACAGCGACAGGCTCGTCGCATAGCAGGCGAGAAGCAGTGCGGACACGCTGCCGTCGGCGGCGCTGGCCCTTTCCCGCAACAGTGCGGTTTCCTCAGCGGTGAACGTGTACGACAGGCGACGCATCCGCGGCACATCCACGTCCGCGGCCGCACCGCTTGATGGAAGGGTGTTGCCGGGCGGGAATTCCTCGACCACCGTCCGAGTCAACGTCTCTTCGCCCCGCCCGACCGCCGAAGCTTCCCGACGCTTCATCTCCAAGACGTACGCGCGGTAGTCGCCAGTGACGGGCGGAAGCTCCGTTCCTCGGTACAGCTTGTCCAGGTCGTCGATGAAAATCCGCTGGCTCGCCCCGTCTCCGATGATCATGTCCACGCTGAAGAACAGGCGGTGCCGCCCGTCCGGGAGCGCGAACGCCGACAGATGGAACAAGGGCCAGCTGCCCAGATCGAATACCTGGTGGCTCAGCTCATCGCGCTTGCGCCGCACCGCCTCGACCACGGTCGCCTCATCGGCGGTCCGGTAGTCGGCGACATCAATACGGTAGCGCGGAACCTCCGGCAGGATCCGCTGCGTGGCTTGTGCGGTGAACACGACGCGCAGCATCGGATGCCTGCGGATTAGCTTGTCGAGGGCGTCTTCCAGGCGATCGATGTCGGTACCGGGTTCGGTGACGGATTCGATGTAGTAGTGCTCGGTGACGCCGCCCAGCTCGAACCCAGAGTTCCGGCCAACGTAGTAGGCCTTCTGCATGTCAGTCAAGGGGAACGGCGCGTGGGGGTCATCCCCGAATTGTTCCACCGGATCCTTTCCGTGGGCACTCGCGGGGCATTCTCGGGCGCCTCCTGCGGCTGAACCGGCACCGACGGCACAATCGGGGGAAGGCACTGCCTCGGAGACGGCTTCAGACTCGGCCCCGGACTCCCGCATGGCATCTGAGACAAGGCCGGCGATGTGCGCGATGGTCGGGTCTTCGATGACGTCGCGGAAACGGAGCCGGACTCCCGTCTTCTGCCGGATCGCGCGCATCATAACCTGGAATTGCAGGGAATCGCCGCCGCGGCGGAAGAAGGACTCTCCCGCGCCGCACGCCGGATCCGCGGCACCCGTCGACGGGGCTTCCCCGAGAATCTCGTCGAAGACTCCGGACACCAACTCGATCGCCCCGGGGTCGGCGACGGAACCAGCCGAGCCCACGGCTCCGGCCCCCGCCCCGGCGACCTCGCCATCGGCCGTTGCCCCGCCGCCCGCGGCGCCGACGTGCCTACGAATTTCCTCCTGATCCAGTTTCCCGTTGACGGTAACGGGCAGATGCGCCACCGGCAGCAGGACCGTCGGTACCATGTACGCTGGCAAGCAGCGGGCAAGCTCGGCCCGGACGGCATCCCGCGAGCCGGTCATATCGTCCACCGGAACGTAGAGGCACGCCAGTAGTCCCCGATCGCCCGATTCGACGACGGCCGCCATCGACGCGGTCACCAGGCCGGACCGCTCGAGGACCGATTCGATTTCTCCGAGTTCGACGCGGAAGCCCGCGATTTTCACCTGACGATCGCGGCGGCCGAGAAATTCCACAAAACCCTCCGCGTTGAACATGCCCACGTCTCCGGTCCGGTAGCAGCGACCGATGCCTGGGACATACCCGAAGGCGGCAGCGGTCCGCTCCGGATCGGCCGCATACCCCTGCGCGACGCCGAGGCCGCTGATGTGGATTTCCCCCGGCACCCCGACGGGGCAATGCACCCCGTCGGGCGCGAGCACGTGGATGCCCTGGTTCGCCAGCGGGTACCCGTAGGGAATGCGGTTTTCCAGGCTGTCGCGTTGCAGCGGGTACTGGATGGACCAAATACTTCCTTCGGTCGCACCGCCCAGGCTATTAATCGACGCGTTCGGGAACATGTCCATGGCGCGCGCCGGAAGCCCCGCTGCGATGCGATCGCCGCTGAGCAATACGGTGCGCACATCCGGGAACACGTCGTCGTCCGTCGCCCGGACCAGGGCGAGCTCCAACAGGGCGGGCGCGGAGTTCCACAGCGTGACCCGCTCTTCCCGCAAGACGTCGAGGATTTCATCGGCGTTGCGTTCGTCTCCGACCATCGTCACCGTCGCGCCTGCCGCGAACGCACCGAACACGTCGTAGACCGACAGGTCGAATCCCAGCGACGACAATCCGATGATGCAATCAGCGGAGGTGACCCCATACCGCCGGTTCACGTCGAGGATGGTGTTGACACAGTTGCGATGACTGATCCGCACACCCTTTGGCCGGCCCGTGGTCCCCGAGGTGAAGATGACATAGGCAAGGTCGTCAGGGGCAGTGCCGGGCGAAGAGTGCGCACCCGCGCTGCCCGCGCGGTCGCAGACTTCCGCGGCTGCGGGCTTGCCGACGCCCTCTACTCCGCTTTGGTCCAGTTCATCGATCACGCCGGTGTCCAGAATCGGGCCCGCCGCACCTGAGGCTTCCACTACGTATTCTTGTCGCTGGGCCGGCATGCCCGCGTCGACAGGCACGAATGCGGCTCCCGCACGCAATGCGCCGACCATGTTGACGATGTCGTCGGGATGCTTGGTGTAGCGCACGATCACCGCATCCCCCGCCCCGACGCCGGAATCCGAGAGTTGGCGGGCGATGCGTCCGGCCCTGGCCCAGACCTCGGCGTAGGTGTACGAGATGCCCCGGGCGGCTAGGCGCACGGCCGGCGCATCCGGAGTCGCCGCGCATGCGGCTTCGACAAGCGAAACCAGGGTGTCATTGTGGATCGGGCCCGCAGCATCGTTGTAGCGGGCGACGGCCCTCTCCGTCTCCGCATGACGGATGGGCAGAGCCTCTCCCCCCTCCGCCACCACGTCCAGGGCCTCCGCAACGACTCCGAACATCGCATCTACCGCAGGGAAGTAATCGTCGACCACGTCCCACGACAACGCCATCCCGCCCGATGCCGGCATCACCTGGATGTCGAGGCACACCTGCGCGGTTTGCGTGTAGACGCGTTCGATGACCGGGCTGCGCCCGCTTCCCCGCTCGCCGCCGAGGTAGCTGGTGAACACCACCGGAGCGGTGGCCTGGGACTGATTGGCCGCGTCCCGGAGGAATCGCTGTAGCACCTCCACACCGGAAACGCAGCGGTGGGACAGCCCTTCGCGGATGTCCAGGTCGATTGCCTCCGCCAACCCGTCGATGGTCGCGGCTCTCCCGGCGTCGACGCCGACAAGCATCGATGAAGTGAAATCTCCCATCACCCTCGTGCCCGCGGCGAGGCCGCTGCGTTCGCTGACAGTCACGTTGACCGTCAACGCGGATTCGGGCAGCCACCTGCAGACGACGGCGGCGTTGACGGCCATCACCAGCGACGACAGGGTAACTCCAATGCGGCGGGCACGTTCGCTGAGCTTGGCGGTGACCTCCGCGTCGAGCACCGTGCCCAAGCGCCGGGTCGACCAATCGTCGCCACCCCCCACGGCCGCCGGGAACTCCGGACGCCGCGGCAGATCTGCGGCCTTCTTCTCCCAGTAGGCGAGGTCCTCGGCCCGTTTCCCGTCGCGCCGGCGCGCAGAGATTGCCGCCAGGGCATCCCCATATCTGGAAGCCGGAGCCGGCGGCTCCCCGGCCAGCAGGGATTCGAGCTCGTCGAAGAACAGGTACACCGAACCCGCATCCATGACGATCATGTTGAAGTAGATGAACATCCTGCACCCGCCCGCATCTGCGAGCAGCCTCGCGGCGACCATGGGGCCGTCCTCGTTCGACGATCGCGCCGCGGTTCGCATGTCCCGACGGATCTCCCCCACCGCCGCGTCGATATCGTCGCCGGACCCGACTACCTCGACGGTGGCGAGGCACACGCCGGTCGGGCTCAAGACCCCGGCATCGACGTCGAGCCGATGGAACAGCACGTCGTGACGCCCGAAGACCGCCCGCACGGCCTCCTCCACCTGCGGCAACGAATAGTCGTGCCGGGATTCCGCGTAGATGTACGTCGCTTGGCCACCAAGCTCGATGTCCTCGTCCGCGCCGAGCAGGTAGGCGGTCTGGATTGGATTGAGCGGGACCGCATCCGCGGGACCAGCCCCATTTTTGCCGGCACAGCCGTCATCCGACTCACCCGTCGCTACAGCGGGATCGGCCCCGGCAGCGGCGCCTGCGGCAGATCCGGCATCAGCGCCACCCCGGGCGGCGTCGATGACGGCCGCCAAATCAGCGACCGTGACCCCGGGGTCCATCGCCGCGTAATCGATGGTGACCCCGTACTCGTCCTCCAGCGCCAGCAGCATCTGGAGGAAAGTCAGGGAGTTCGGGATGTGGTCGCGGAGTTTCACGTCCGCCGAATCCAGGTGCACGCCGATGGCGTCGGCGATGGACTCCGACAGCCGTTCGGGGGCGACTCGAGCCCCGGTGCGGGCTCTTCCCACGGCGGTAGATGCGACGGCCGGCGCGATCGTTTCATTGGTCATCGTCATCGCCTCAGAGCAGAGCCTCGAGCTTGCGGCGGAGCTTCTTGCCGTTCGACGCGACGGGCAGCTCGTCGACCCACAGAACCCTGGAGACGGGCACCCCGGCGACGCGCATCAGCTCGGTCGTCGCGGACCGGGCCACCGCCTGTTCATCGATCGGAGGCTCATCCCCGTCCGATTGCCCGGCACCGGTCGCATCGTCGGCCTTACGATCGGTCGGGGTCCGCCTGGCCAAGAACACGGCGATCTCCTCTTCGCCCGTGGCTGGGTTGCTCCGGCCGAGAACGGCAACATCGCGGTCAAGCACATTCTCCAGCACGGCTTCCAAATCAGCCGAATAGTAATTCCGGCCGTTGACGAAGATGATGTCCTTCTTCCGGCCGAGGACGAACAACTCGCCGTCGCGGAGAATGCCCATGTCCCCCGTTGCGAACGCCCCATCATCGGTGAGCTCGTGCTCCACGATCCCCTCTGCTGTGATCGCGGCGCGGGTCATCGGAGCGCCGGCGATGTGGATTTCACCGACGGTGCCGTCGCCGAGGACCCCGCCCCCGTCATCGCGGATGGTCAAGGAAATCCCCGGGACGGCCTTGCCCAAGGCGACGAACTCAGCTCCGGACTCGCTCTCGATGTCCTCGAAACGCTGCCCCGTGGCGATGCCCGTCCGGTCAAGTCGCACCGTGGACAGACCCGAGTAGATATCCCGGGTCGTGACCAGCAGGCAAGCTTCGGACATTCCGTAGGCGGAGGTCAGGGCATCCTCCCGGAGGCCCACGGCGGACATCGCCGCGAGGAACCTCCGGGCCAATGGAGCGTCGATGGGCTCAGAACCGCTCATCAGCTTCTGGACGTTGGAGAAGTCGTAACCGTGGTCATCCCCGAGGGGCCGGCGCTCGAGATGGCGCAGGAAATGCTTGAACGCGAAGTTCGGGCACACTGTCACCGTCGGCCGGTGCCTGGTCACGGCCTCGAACCACCTCGGGGGATCGGCGACCACCTCGGAAACCGGCAGCAACACCTGGTCGTACCCACGAAAAAGGGCGTAGACGTGGAAGCCGATCAGCGAAAGGTTGTGGGTCAACGGCAGCCACGTGAGCATCTTGTTCTCGTACCGGTGCGCGTGGCGTGGGATTGTCGCGCGCAGCCCGTTCAGCACGGACTCGTTGGTTACGATGACGCCCTTTGGCGATCCCGTGGAGCCGGACGAAAACTGGATGAGGGCTTCGCCTGCCGTCCCACCTCGCACCGGGAACGCGGGGACCGCCCCGGCGCCATCCCCGGAATCCACGTCACCCGCCTGAGAGAAGTCCGATTCAGCATCACCCGGCATCGCCGCAACCGGTTCCGCGGCAGCGTCATTGACGATGGACACGTCGAGCAGCCGGTCCTCGCCCACGACCACGGCACCGTTTGCGCCGGTGAGCAGCGTGTAACTGCGTTCGTCGACCAGGATCGGGGCCCCGGGCATCATGTCCGAGAGCGTCCGCACCCTGTCGACGTCAACCGGGCCCGACACCGGCGGCGCAAGCGCCGGAACCGCGCCGGCGTAGACGCAGCCCCAGAACGCCCGGATGAGCCCACGGTTCTCTGAAACCTGGAAGATCACGCGATCGCCGGGGCCGATGCCGGCTTCGGCCAACCGAGTCGCAGCCGCCACCGCCTCCGCATGGACCCGGCCATACGGGACGAAGACGTCCCGCCGATTCTCGACGAAGGTGATCCCCTTTTTCGTCTCATCGGCCTTGTCCCGAAGCACGTCGCTGATGGTCCGGATCGTGTTCATTGGTACCTCTTTCGGTTGTCGGCGCCATGCCGGTGCCGGGCGGACCGGGCCCGCATGGCGTGACCCGGAGGATGTGTCTGAAGGGTTGAAAGGGTGAAGCAACTGGGTGGGGCGCGTCTCCGCACAAGCTCAGAAACGCTCGCGGGCCCGGGACCCGCCGGTTCCAGGCGCCCGTCAAGTCACTGCGGACACCAGGGCGGCGACGAAGACCGCGGCGGACGCTGCGGCCGCGAACCCGTCACGCACTCGCCAGGGGTGATCGGTGCGGAAGGTACGCCGCGGATAGAGGCCGAAGTTGCGCATCGCCAGGGTCAGGGACAGCTTTTCGGCGCAGCGCACGGCGCTGACGAACAACGGGAAAGCGATGCGCGCGGGCGTCGTCGCGCGAATGAAACCGGAGCGGAAAGACTGCTCCGGTCGCATCGAGCGCAATCTAATCGCCCATGTCAGCTGGGGGATTTCACTGCGCAGGAACGCTGCGATGCTCACCCCGGAAATCGCTATGGTGCACCATGTGTAGGGCACCCGGAGGCGTTGCACCATGGCGTCGAAAAGCTCCTCGACGCGCATGCACGCGGAGACCAGGACCGTCCCCGCGAACACGGCCATCAACAGCAGTCCGTGATGGATGCCGTGGCGGACGGCTTCCGACGCATCCCCACCTCCGTAGAACTCGGAGCGCCACCCGAGCAGGCCGAAGAACACCCCGATTAACAGGACAAGAAGGACCTTCCCCGCCGTCGCCCGAACGTCGCGTTCCGCGATCGCAGCGAGTGCGAGGAACGCGACCACCGTCAGGGCGAGAACGGCGTCTCCGCCGGAGAGCAGCGCGGCGACGAGGACGAACATCACCGCCGCGACAATCGTGATGGCGTTCAACCCCGCGCGCCTTCGAGCGGCGGATTCACTGGTCCAGGGGCTTTCGTCCAAGGACGTCCGTGCGCCGGCCGCGGGCAGTGGGCGATCCCGCCGGGACGACTCCGGGGAAGCCGGCAGGTCGGCTGCGGGACCGGACCAGGCGACCTTCCCTTCGGCGACGATGCTCGCCCTATCTGCCCACGTTCGCGCGACACGGCGGTCGTGGCACGTGAACACAACGGTTCCGCCGGCCCCGGCGTATTCCGCTAGCGCATCCAGTACGATGCGCGAGCTCGGCGAATCCAGGTGCGCCAACGGCTCGTCGAGAAGCAGCAAACGGCGATTGGCCGCCACCGCCAGGAAGATGCCCAACCGTCTTTTCTGTCCGCCCGACAGGACGAACGGCGAGACGGGGTCAAGTGCCCTGGGGCACAGGGCTTCCCGCAGTTTCCGCAGCTCATCGGCGCCGAGTGGTCCGTGCGGGTCCGTGCCGGCCAGCGCGGAGTCGATTTCCGCGGCGACGGTCGCGCGGGTGAACTGGTGCTCGGGGTTCTGGAACGCCCACGACGCGAAGGCGTCGGGGACGCGCCGGGCGGACGCGCCGTCGATCCGGAAGTTCGCTCCCGCCTTCATCTGGCCTGACAGCACCGCCAGCAAGGTGGACTTACCGGCTCCGTTGGCGCCGACTAGGGCATGAATCTCGCCCCGTTCCAGTGTCAGATCGGCCCCGTCCAGAATCCTCTCCCCGCCTCGGGCCACGTGGGTTCCGGTCAAGGCCAGCAGTGGAACGGCATCCGCCTCCGATTCCAAATCGGGACGGTCCGGTGCCCCCGTGCCCGGCGTACTGGCGTCCGGCGCTCCGGCGGGCGCGGCCGACGTCGCAATGCCCTTCACCGCGATGCCCTCCGGTGCTCCGTGCGCGGCGACGCTCCCGTCCGCATCGAGGATTGTCACCGTGTCGACCCACCCGTCGAACGGGCGGAGGTCGTGCTCGATGAGCAGGATAACGCGCCCCGGGGCCCGCAAATCACGGATGGCGGCGAACAGCGACCGACGACCGTCCTCGTCAACGTGGGCCGCGGGCTCGTCGAAGATCATGACCTCCGGCGCCCTGGCCACAGCACCGGCGATGGCCATCCGCTGGCGTTGCCCACCCGACAAAGCCCACGGATCCTTCTCCGCGAGCTCTGACAGCCCGAGCTCCGATAGGGCCTCGGCTGATTGCTTGGCGACGATGCCGGCTTCCACGAGGGAAAACTCGAGGGCCATCGACACGTCATCGACGACTCGGAGCGTGAGCACCTGCGTCGACGGGTCTTGCCCGACGAAGGTGACCCGGTCCCCGTCCACGGAGCGTTCGGTGCCGTCGGCATCGACGATGTGCACGAATCCGGCATGGTCGATGGGGATGTGCGAGGGGATCAGTCCAGCGATGAGGTGGGCCAGGCTCGTCTTTCCGCATCCCACGGGTCCCGTGATGGCGTTGATCGTGCCGAAATCGAAGGAGAGATCCACCATGTCGGGTGCCCATCGCCCATCGGCGTGCCGGACGCCCGCGCCACTAACCCGTAACCGGGCCGGGGCCGTCCCGCGTGTCGCACCGGCGCACGCGGGTGCTCCGCCGGTCACCGGGTGACTCCGCGGCTGCGAAGCCCCTTTGCGACGGCAAAGCCCAGGACCAAAAACACCAGGCTCGATGCCAAGGCTACGGCGAAGCTAATCAGGGTCATGGGCGTGGTCGGCGAGTCGACGCCGACTGCGCGCGGGGCCATCGTTCCCATCAGCGCGGAGAACAACATCGCCGACGCCACGAACTGGGGACGCGTCCACCGCCGGTACAGGGTGACCATGAACGGAAGCTCGATGAGCAATCCTTCCATAGTCAGCGCCCCGATTGCGGCGACGCCGAACGGGGTGGTCGCCGCGGACACGACGCCCATGGCAAGGCACGCGATAAGGCTCGCGCCAGGCTTGCGGACGACGATGAGGGGAACAACGCACTGCAGGAACCACAGCCCGAGCGTCGCCGCGACGAGATAAACGTGGGCGATGCCGGCGAACACCTGCAGGTAGGTCAGGGGCACGATGATGAGAGACCCCGCGACGCCGATCGCGGCGGCGACGAGCATGTCGCGGGTGGATGGTCGGCCACCAGCTGCGACCGGTGCGACGTGCACCAACCGCCCGTCATCCGTCTGCGACGCCACCGCGTCCCCGGCTCCCCCTCCGGAGAGGGGTTCTCCGGTCGATCCACGTTTTCCGTTCATCGTCGCCGCCTCGCTTCCGTTGCCGATTCCCGATCGCGAACACCACCTGAAACAGTATTAGGTTAGGCAATGCTTATCGGATTACGCCAGGCTCAATTTACTGAAATTACCCCCGCCCCCCCCGAACGAAAAACCGCCTTCCCAGCGTGCTCACAGAGATTCGCCCCGTACTCGAG
>NZ_KV810597.1:0-280 GCF_001812845.1 Corynebacterium sp. HMSC065H09 | reverse complement strand
GCCGGTAGGTTCAGGCGGTGAATGCATCACCACTTTCGACCAGGAGAAGTAGTGAAGCAAACCCGCCGAACGAAATACAGTGCCATCAAACCGATTGCGCTTCAACACATCGCCAACGGGGCATCAGCAAGCGCAGTTGGACGTGAGTTAGGGATACCCTCACCAACAGTCAGGCGGTGGGCGCGACAAGCCGGAATTGAGATCCAGCACCAATCGCACTACCCGAAGGTCTCGATGATGCATAAACATCGCGTGATCTACGAGATGCTTATGGCCGGCT
>NZ_KV810596.1:0-6214 GCF_001812845.1 Corynebacterium sp. HMSC065H09 | reverse complement strand
ACGCCGAGCGGACACACTTTTTGCTACTTAACCCAGAAAACGCCCGCCGAGTGCCTGAGCACTCCTACGGGCGTTTCTTCTAGACAAGAACTTTGTCAGTCACGGACCACCGAGCTAGTCACCAATCTGGTCACGGCCACGCTTAACAATCTTCGGGTCCGGAGTACCAACCAGCTCGTGGTCCTTCTCCGTGTACTCAAACTTGCTCAGCACGTAACGCATCGCGTTGATGCGGGCACGCTTCTTGTCGTTGGACTTAATGGTAATCCACGGGGACTCATCGGTATCCGTATAGCGGAACTGCTCTTCCTTTGCGCGGGTGTAGTCACCCCAACGATCCAACGAAGCGAGGTCCATCGGAGAGAGCTTCCACTGACGTACCGGGTCAACCTGGCGAATTGCGAAGCGAGTGCGCTGCTCCTTCTGGGTCACAGAGAACCACAGCTTGGTCAGCGAAATACCGGAGCCCAGAATCATGTTCTCCAGCATCGGGACCTCGCGCAGGAACTCTGCGTGCTGCGACTCAGTACAGAAACCCATCACGCGCTCAACGCCCGAACGGTTGTACCAAGAACGGTCGAAGAAGACGATCTCGCCAGCGCACGGAAAGTGCTCAATGTAGCGCTGGAAGTACCACGAGGTGGACTCACGCGGCGACGGCTTTTCCAGAGCCACAGTACGAGCACCACGCGGATTCAGGTGCTCATTGAAGCGCTTAATAGTACCGCCCTTACCAGCGGCGTCACGGCCTTCGAAGAGGATAATGTGCTTCTGGCCAGTTTCCTTGGTCCAGTTCTGCCACTTCAGAAGCTCAATCTGCAGCTTCCTCTTAATAGACTCATATTCCTTACGAGTCATGCGCTCCTCGTACGGGTAGCCATCGCGCCAGGTATCAACCCGCTCACCGTCTGGAGTGACCAGTACCGGATCGTCCTCATCAGAATCATCGACGACGTAACCTTCGGTCTTCGCCAAATCGACGATGTGGAATTCCTCTTCATTCTTGTCAGCCATACCCCTTATCCTACTGAATTTCTCTGCCACGCGTCCCCCATGCGGGTGCCCTTACCTGCAATTTCCCAGCAGTTAACGTTCCGTCTTACCGAAATTGAGGGGTGGGATGCACGCAGCGACCGTCGATGAGCACTGCGCGTACAATAAATGCCATGTTGTTATCCGAAGCTCTTGCCGCACGATCCGAAGTTTCCGACCGGCTGGCTGAGATTAATCGCCGTCTTTCACTAGTAGCGCAGGTGCAGGAAGGCGATACGCCTGATGAAGATCCGCAAGCGCTTATTGCCGAAGCCGAGCGTCTGATGGCGCGCTTCGAATGGCTGGTGCGCTCGATTAACGCAACGAATTCCGCTACTGCCTTCGAGGACGGAACGCTTAGCGACGCACTTGCGAAGCGCGACCACCTGCTAACACGGCGGCGGTTCTACACCTCCGCAGCCGATCAGGGCTCGGGTCGGCGGGATCGATACTCAGCTTCGGAGATTCGCTATGTCGCCACTGTGGATATCCGGTCGCTGCGCCAGAAAGCCGACAAGGCGGCGAAGGAATACCGGGACTTGGATACCCGTATTCAGCAGGCGAACTGGTCAACCGAGCTTATCGAGGCCGCGGATAAGCCGGCCGAATAGCAAGCAGGGTTCGGTAGCGAGACCAGAAGAATTTCACACTTTGATAAGTCGGTAGTTGCATCCAGATTGTCGGCGAGCGCGACGGCCTGTCTCTGGCCTTAAGGGGACACCTAAAGATCTCACCTGTACTGAGGCAGCAGGATTAATAACAGACAGTCCTCGGCATTGCGTACATGGGTACAGATCATCGGTTATTTTTCACTACCAAGCGCTGAGGCATCTGATGCGACGAGGGTGGGTTCGGGGACTTAAACTTTCTCAAGTTACAGAGCAAAAGCGCCGCTGAGGGACAACCCTCAGCGGCGCTTTTTAAGGCTAACTCGAGCAGTTGGAACCTCTTTTAGAAGCCCATGCCGCCCATCTCGTCGCCACCCGGCATTGCCGGCATAGCCGGTTCCGGCTTGTCAGCGACAACAGCCTCGGTGGTCAGGAACAGAGCCGCAATGGAAGCGGCATTCTGCAGTGCGGAGCGGGTAACCTTCACCGGGTCGTTGATGCCAGCTTCCATCAGGTCGATGTACTCGCCGGTAGCAGCGTTCAGGCCTTCACCCTGCGGCAGGGAAGCAACCTTCTCGGTAACGACGCCGGCCTCGAAACCAGCGTTCAGAGCAATCTGGCGCAGCGGAGCTGCGAGAGCCGCACGCACGATGCGGACACCGGTTGCCTCGTCGCCGGCGAGACCCAGCTCGTCGTCAAGCACGTGCGAGACCTGCAGCAGTGCGGAACCGCCACCTGCGATGATGCCCTCTTCCACAGCAGCCTTTGCGTTACGGACGGCATCCTCAATGCGGTGCTTGCGCTCCTTGAGCTCGACCTCAGTTGCGGCGCCAGCCTTGATAACTGCAACACCGCCGGCGAGCTTAGCCAGGCGCTCCTGCAGCTTCTCCTTGTCGTAGTCGGAGTCGGAGTTCTCGATCTCAGCGCGGATCTGGTTGACACGGCCCTCGATAGCGGACTGCTCGCCAGCGCCCTCGACGATGGTGGTCTCGTCCTTGGTGACGACGACCTTGCGAGCGCGACCCAGCAGCGGCAGGTCAGCGGTCTCGAGCGACAGTCCGACCTCCTCAGAGATGACCTGGCCATCGGTCAGGATAGCCATGTCCTGCAGCATTGCCTTACGGCGGTCGCCGAAGCCCGGAGCCTTCACAGCGACAGACTTGAAGGTGCCGCGGATCTTGTTGACGACCAGGGTGGACAGAGCCTCACCCTCGACGTCCTCAGCAATAATCAGCAGCGGCTTGCCGGACTGCATGACCTTCTCCAGCAGCGGCAGCAGGTCCTTGATGTTGGAGATCTTGCCGGAAACCAGGAGGATGTACGGATCCTCCAGAACGGCCTCCTGGCGCTCCATGTCGGTGGCGAAGTAACCGGAGATGTAGCCCTTGTCGAAGCGCATACCCTCGGTCAGCTCCAGGTCGAGACCAAAGGTGTTGGCCTCTTCCACGGTAATGACGCCTTCCTTGCCGACCTTGTCCATAGCGGTGGCAATCAGCTCACCGATAGCCGGGTCAGCAGCGGAGATACCAGCGGTAGCAGCAATCTGCTCCTTGGTCTCGATGTCCTTAGCGGACTCCAGCAGCTTCTCGGTAACAGCCGCGACAGCCTTCTCGATGCCGCGCTTGATGCCCATCGGGTTGGAGCCAGCAGCAACGTTGCGCAGACCCTCGGAAACCAGAGCCTGAGCCAGAACGGTAGCGGTAGTAGTACCGTCACCAGCGACGTCGTCGGTCTTCTTGGCAACTTCCTTGACCAGCTCAGCGCCGATCTTCTCGTAAGGATCCTCAAGTTCGATTTCACGTGCAATGGAGACACCGTCATTGGTGATTAGCGGTGCGCCCCACTTGCGCTCGAGGACTACGTTGCGACCCTTCGGGCCCAGCGTAACCTTGACAGCGTCTGCCAGGGTATTCAGACCCGTTTCGAGACCGCGGCGGGCCTCCTCGTCAAATGCAATCATCTTAGCCATGAGGTTTGAAGAATCCTCCGTCTATTTATGTGGCACTTACATTGGAAGTTGACCCAGGCGCCCGCGACGGCATGTGATTCGAGGGAAGCGCCGCCCTCTCCATCACCGGAGTCAACACTGTACTTTTTAACGACTTTGCAACACTTGTTTCAGCCTGCGCTGCAGTATGTGCTGCAGTTTGCTGCAACTCGCATACAACGCACACATACACAAGGTGTGAAGTTGTTTTTATTAGCACTCAATTAGAGCAAGTGCTAATTCACTTTTTTAGCACTCAACCCCATCGAGTGCAAAGTTAAGCGCCGCAACTCCCAACGCCAATACCACTCCCGACGTCACTCCCAACGTCATCATGGTTGTGCGCCTACACTGTCGCACATGAGCATTATTAATAAGGAACTCACGGACGCCCTGCGAGACCACATCTCCAGCCAACGCGAGACCATCCGCACCCAGCTGACCGAGCTGGTGGCTTTCCCTTCCGTACACGGCACCGAAGAAACCAAACAGGCTTGCATTGACGCAGCTCAGGCGGTTACCAAGATGTACGCAGAGCTGGGCATCGAACTGAAGGCGCACCACACCGTCGACGGCTCGATTGCACTGTCGGGTTTCGTCCCCGCGTCGTCGGAAAGCGCGAAGACCGTACTGCTCTACTCCCATTACGACGTCCAGCCGGCGGGCGACGAGTCCGCTTGGACCGCAGATCCGTGGACACTCGACGAGCGCGACGGTCGCTGGTACGGCCGCGGTACTGCCGACTGCAAGGGCAACGTGGTCATGCACCTGGCTGCGCTGCGCGCGCTGCGCGACGACGCGCTTGCAGGCCGCGTCGATATGCCAAACATCAAGCTCATCGTGGAAGGTTCCGAGGAGCGCGGATCGGCGGGCCTGAACAACCTCATCGCCACGCAGCCGGAGCTTTTCGACGCCGACGTTATCCTCATTGCGGATGTCGGCAATGCCGAGGTTGGCCAACCGACACTCGTAACCACTCTGCGCGGCACCGCCGATGTGGAAGTTCGCGTCAATGCGCTGGAACAGCCTGTTCACTCGGGCATGTTCGGCGGCGCGGCTCCGGATGCACTCGCGGCGCTGATTCGTATGCTCGACAGCCTGCGCGATGAAAATGGCTTTACCTCTATTGATGGCCTGGACTGCTCGCAACGCTGGGAGGGCCTGGACTACGCGCCAGAAACTTTCCGCGCCGATGCGGGTGTGCTTGACGGCGTAGACCTGATTAGCAACGAGGACACTTCCGTCTCCGACCTGACCTGGGCTCGTCCGTCTGTGATTGTGACCGGAATCGATTGTCCACCAGCGACCAATGCTGTCAATGCAATCTCATCGACCGCTATGGCGCACATCAACTTCCGCATCCCAGGCGGCGTCGACCCGGCCGAAGCACAGGACGCACTGGAAAATCACCTGCGCGCACATGCTCCGTGGGGCGTAAAGGTGACGGTTGAGCGCGACGAGTTGGCAAACCCATTCCGGGCCAATGTTGAGGGCAAGGTTGTGCAACTGGTTGCCGACAGCCTGTCGGCCGCCTACGGCAAGGAAACCGCAAGCATGGGCGAGGGCGCCTCGATCCCTCTGTGCGCCACTTTGCTGGAGGCCGTACCAGGTGCTGACATCGCGCTCTACGGCGTGGAAGAGCCACAGGCCCGCATTCACTCGGCCGACGAGTCGGTGGACCCGAACGAGATTCGCGACATCGCTATTGGCGAGGCAGTTTTCTTGGCTTCCGTCAACGGAATTTAAGTCAAAGCCAAAAATATTGGCTGAATGACTTGTGTCACATCTTTTTTCTGTAGTAAGGTTCGACCCATGCAGCAGAACATTCTTATTCGAGTAGCGAAGGCTACGAACCCCGGTGGAGGCCGACAGGACTGACCCCTCCACGCGGGGTCTCTGGCCGCAACTTATCGAAGCACTTGGTTGGTCCGCCACTCACAGCAAAGCAATTAAGCAAAGGACCAGAAAAGAATGTTTTCCACTCGCACCCAGAAGAACATGTCCACCTCGACGACCTTCACGGGCAAGCGCCCTTCGTTGGAGCACCAGGACAATGGCAATGTGCGAACTTATTCCGACGATCCGTTTAGGGCTCGCTTCGGACATCGCCTGCCTCGTGGCTTGAGGCAGGAAGCCCGTGGCATGAACTGGCAGAAGTTCAAGGACACTTACTCCCCCACTAACGGCCCAGTCCAAATCAAGAGTTTCGAGGCAACCCGTGGCACCCTGGGCCGCTGGAACTTCAACGCTGATTTGTCGCTGACCGACAAGGACGGCCACACTCGCACTTTCACCCAGGAAATCACCGCTATGGGGCCGGTGTCGGCTTGCACTAATCTGCTGGCTGATGCAGGTTACCGCGTGGAAATCGTGGAATTCCACCAGTTCGAAATCTTCGAAGCTACCGCTACCTTTGTCTATGCAGGTCACAACAATGACCATGTGTGGACCATGGGCTTCGGCCAGACTCCGGAGGCTTCCGTGCTCTCCGCTTTGGTCTGCGCTGCTAACCGCCTGCATGGGTAGGACGCGGATGCTGCTCGTTTAGTAAACGGGGGGTGTCCCTATGTTTTTGTCAAGTGCCAGA
>NZ_KV810595.1:0-69846 GCF_001812845.1 Corynebacterium sp. HMSC065H09 | reverse complement strand
CCCGGAAAAGACACACTTTTCTTTACTTAACCCCTCTTGGCGCGGGGGTTTTTGCATTGGAGCGACGAAAAAGGACCCAAAAAGGACGCGAGCACCCTTTAAACCAAAGAACCCCAGGCCGGAAAACTTCCTGACCTGGAGTTTTGGAGCCGGAAACGGGACTCGAACCCGTAACCTACTGATTACAAATCAGTTGCGCTACCAATTGCGCCATCCCGGCAACTTTAAAGCGACCTTTTGGCGTTAGCCGTCGCTGGCTCGAAAGAATCAGAGTCAACCTGAGAATCGAACTCAGCTGTGCCGCTGACAGGCGATTGTACAGGTTGGCAAGCAGAAGTTAAAAACGACACCACAGGAAAACTGCAACCGCACTTCTTGAACACTTTTCCACACGCTAAAAGCCCCGCTCAGATAGGCAAATTCACCGCCTCAAAAACGAATTAAGATTCTCGGTCACTGACGGGGTAGTGTGACTATCGCTAAATCACTGGGGCTATGTTTCTGCAACGTCTCCGCATCGCGTCTTTGCAGCATCACTGCAATGCACCCCAGGCAGTATCGGGGAAAGGAAGTGTCGACATGTCATTCGCTGGTGACAGCAATTCCAACGCCGGAGAAAACTCCGCTGCGAAGAATGATCTCTACGACGCTGAAGCCACTGTCTCTTACGACGACACTCCGCAGACCCAGTTTCCTGCAATCGAAGGTCAGTCCACCTTCAAGCAGCGCGTGATTGATTTCGTTTCCGGCCCAACGGCAACTGTCGACCTAGTGCACTCGACTACTACCCCGCTGCCGCTGGCACCGATCGATTATTCCGACCCGAGTCAGGTCACGGCCGTACTCGATCTCGCTGCTCGCATCGGCGGGCTATTGCTGGCATGTGGCTCGGGCAACCGCGATACCGAGCTACAAATTAAGGCCGTGACCTCAGCCTATGGCCTCACCCAAATCCAAGTCGATATCACGTTGACCTCCGTGACGGTCTACCACCTCATCGGCGCGCGCCGTACCCCTATTACCGCGATGCGCGTTGTCACCGCACCAGTGCCCGACTTCGAGCGCTTGCGTCACACCGACCGTGTCATCCGCCGAATTCGCGCGGGCCACCTGAGCTTGGAGGAGGCTATTGAGGCTATCGACAAGGTCGAGCGTGAGCCCGCAAAATACCGCCTCCGCGTCATCTACACTGGCTGGGCATTGCTGGCTTCATCTGTGACAGTGCTGCTCGGCTCGAGTTTCGAGGTCGCCCTTATCGCGGCTGCGGTCACACTGGCCATCGTCATCGTGATTGGTGAACTCGCTGCCCGCGAGTTGCCCACATTCTTTCAGAATGCAGTCGGCGGTCTCATTGCCACGCTCTCCGCTGCTGTGCTCAATGCGGCGCAGGCGTATCTCCCCTTTGAGATGCAGCCATCCAGGCTGATCGCCTCGGGAATTATCGTGATGCTCGCCGGCCTAACCCTCGTGCAAGCACTGCAAGACGGCATCACCGGCGCACCTGTGACTGGCTCCGCGCGCTTCTTCGACACCATGTTGTTGACCGGCGGAATCGTCGCTGGCATCGCAATGGGCATCGAGTTTTCCGGAATGCTGGGCATTCCGCTTCCCGACGTCATCGCGGGTTCTGACCTCAACCTGGCACAGGCGACAGTGAGGGTGATAGCGGGAACTACCGCCTCAATCGCATTTGCGTTGGCCTCGAATGCTGGGTTCACCGCGTTGTCAGTGTCCGGAACGGTCGCTCTGCTGGGGTCGATGACCTACTACTACGTGTTGACTCCACTGGGAGTTCATCCGGTGACCAGCGCAGGCGCGGCAGCAACGCTGATTGGTCTCATCGGTGGCCTGCTGGCACGACGTTGGTCCATCCCGCCGCTGATTACGGCAGTGGCAGGCGTAACCCCGCTGCTTCCGGGTATGACGATCTACCGCGGTATGCACGCACTGCTGCACGACCACCCGACCAAGGGGTTTACGGCGCTAGCCTCAGCGCTAGGCATTGCGACGGCACTAGCTGCGGGTATTGTCCTCGGTGAATGGATGGCGCGCAGGCTCCGTCGCCCTCGCGCACTGCGCGAAGACAGTGGCCTGACCCGTCCAATCCGGGCCGGTATGCGTCGCATCCGTCCTGTGAATCCGCGGAACAAGCCTCGCCGTCCACGCAACTACCGCTTCAAGGGCGGTATGAACCCGCGTGTGGACTAGCCATTCCGCGGGGCAGCCACTGCTCAATCCGCGGGACAGCCGCTGCGTGGACTAGCCGTATCCATGGGAGCATTATCCACACCGCGCGACCTATCAACAACGTGGTAGAATTAGGTTTTTGAATTGTAAGTAGCGCTTAAAGCCGAAACTGCGTCATCACAATCCCATTCCTTCTCCGCTGAACTCGGTTGAGCTCAGTGACGGGAGCATATGGCTAGATGGCTGGCAGAAGTAGGTGTATTGGGCGCAATTAAGGCCATGCTTGCCAGGAGGATTCGTGCCACCGAAGGTCACAGACACTCGCACTGCTCAGAACGAGGCTCTTCACAAGGTCGAAGAAAAGACCGCTGCTGGCGCACGGCGAATTGTTGCTACCTTCGCCGAGGATTTCTACGATGCCGTCACTCTGATGTGCATGCTCGGAGTGGAGAAGGAAGGCCTGAGCTTCAAGAAGGTTCACGAGGAATACGAGAAGGAAAACGCTCCGAAGACCGCAAAGCGCACACGCAAGTCCACTAAGAAGACTGCGAAGAAGTCGACCAAGAAGGCCGCAAAGAAGACCACTCGTAAGACGGCGAAGAAGGCTGCCAAGAAGGCCGCTAAGAAGACGACGAAGAAGGCTGCTAAGAAGACCACCAAGAAGGCAGCTAACTAACGGGGTCACGCAGCATGGGTCGGAGCGGGAAAAAAGCGGTTGCCGCAGTAGCTGTCGTTGCGGCAGTGTCCATGACGGCTACCGCATGCCAGGCAAAGCCGGCAGCGGAGATCGTCGGCAAGCAATGGCAGATAACCGCGATCTTTGATGACCCAAACCTGCCCCACGGTGTGCCGGACGGAACTCAGGCGCCGACTATTACGTTGGGGCAGACAACATATGCCTTCGCTGATTCCTGTGGCAACGGCTCTGGTTCGCTGCAGTGGAAGGGCGAGGCGGTCGAATTCGGTACCACGGAGCAGACTCGCAGTTTGGACTGCTCAGACCAGGCGCAGACCTATTCGGAGCGCTTCCACAAGATTGTTGCGGGCGAATTCGTCTACACGCAGGACAACAATGGTCTGCGCATGCGAGAGATGAAAGACCCCAAGCCAGGCGAGGATCGCCGTGGCTGGACTGCGACAACCTCGGGTTACACCGAGGGGCGCTGACGCCACTTCTGATCGACAGGCGCATCGGTGCCGGGGTGAGAAACCCGTGCGTAAGAACCGCGGTGGTAAATGAGCGGATTGATTTCTTCACGCTTGCCGATAGCCACAATATCCGCCGTCACAATCCAGTGATCGCCGCCTTCGTAAACATCGACGACGGTGCAATCAATCCACACGGAGCAGCCGTGCAATAAAGGGTTGCCCAGCTCAGAGCGGGTCCACTTCCCCGTCTTGAACTTTTCGCCATTACTGCGGCCGAAGGCTGCCGAGATATCCTCCTGATCCTCGGCCAACACATTGACGGAGAAGCGTCCAGCGTTCCGTATATGCGGCCAAGACCGCGAGGTCTTCATGACAGTAAACAGAACCATCGGTGGAGTGAGACTCAGCGAGGAAAAAGACTGGCAGGCGAAACCGTACGCTTCGCCTTCATCCTCGGTGGCGATAATGGTCACGCCTGTGGTGAACTCACTCATCGCGCCACGGATAGACATTTCATCCAATTCGACGGGGCCGCCAAGTTCGACATGGTCGTCGCGGGTAGCTTCCGGACTATTGAGAGCCGCAGCTGATTGGTCGGTGCTCGAATTTGTTGAATCTGTCATGTAATAGACCTTAATCTGAATCCGAACACAGTAAAGACGAGGTGGGGTTTACCACCCCAAGAGCCCCCGATAGCGCCACGATGTTGTTACCCTCGTCGGCCCGCTACCCGGCTGACGGTGCCGACGGCGCTGCGGTTGTCGATCCAACGACAAACTCAGTCTCCAACAAGACGCGAGGAGCGCGACCGCTGTCCTCGCGTGCGGCCTCAAGCTCCTCGGCCAGCGCGCGGCCGACGGCAATGCCCTTCTGCCTATTCGGCTGAATTACAGTGGTCAGCTTGTGGAAGAGGGCGCGCTCGATTCCGTCAAAGCCTGTGATGGACAGGTCCTCCGGAACACGAATTCCGTTCTCCTTGGCATATTCCAAGACCGCAATTGCCTGAGTATCCGTGGTACAGACCACCGCCGTGAGATCCGGGTTGTCGGTCAGCAGCTGGCGAGCCGCATCGCGGTTATTCTCGCGGTCATTGAGGTGACGCTCGATGATAGGCACATCTGCCTGCTGAATACCGGCCTCGGCAAGCGCTTCCAGCGCACCTTCGACGCGGTTCTTCTGCACCTGGTGATGAGCTTCTGCCAGCCGCTTCTCCGTGACATATCCCGAGTTCGGGGTACGCGACAATCGCACTGACAAGATTCCCACCTTGCGATGTCCCAGTTCAGTCAGGTGTCGCACCGCGGGCTTGATGGCCTCACGGTCATCGATGCCCACAAACGGTAGAGCCACCGCATCTGCAGGCTGGTCGCACACGACCGTCGGCAAGCCACGGGCGCGCACGGCAGCGAGGAACGGGTCGTTGTCCGCGACGGAGTAGACCACGAAACCGTCGACCACCGCTTGCCGAATCAGATTGAGATCTACGTCCCCGCCCTCCTCGGAGGAAGCTGGAATGACCAACATGGAGTCGCCCATTTCGCCGAGCTCCTCTGCGAGGCCGGCGAGAAAATCCACCGACGCAGGGTCTTCAAAAGCGAACGGGAGGTGCTCGGTGAACAGCACGCCGATGGCGCCAACCCGGCGCATGCGCAGACCGCGAGCCATTGGGTCCGGCCCGGGGTAGCCAAGCCGCTCCGCAGTTTCCAAGATGTGCTCCCGCAACTTCTCCGAGAGCTGGTCAGGGCGGTTGTACGCGTTGGACACAGTCGTGCGTGAGACCCCAAGTTCTGCAGCGATGGAAGCCAAGGTGCCACGACGACGCCGACTTTGCACGGAATACCGACCCTTCTTGAAAAACCAACAGCGACTGCCCGCTCAGATATCTTCGTCCAGCTACCTCAGGTAGAAAACCTCGATTTTATGGAAAAGAACTACAACGAGCATCACACGCATCTAATCGCGGACAACTTTACCCAACGAATGTGCGCGACTGTCATTTCTGCCACTCCGGCAGCGATCCGCCTTGTGACTGGGTCTCCGCAGCCCCTACTATATTCTTTGAACTAAAAGACAACTGTTTTCAATAGCGGTTAATGCTCAGAAGCTGAATAGAGGAAATAATTCAGCTCGCAACAGGATTGGATACAAAATATGAAGGCACGCTTTTCCACGCGCATCGCGGCGCTAGTCGCCAGCGCCGGCCTCGTCGCAGGTCTCGGCGCATGCTCCAGCAATGATGACAGCACCACGTCCGCGGGCAAGTCCGAAGACACCATCAAGGTGGTCACCTCCACCAAGGTCTGGGCGGACGTCGCCGACGCAGTCACCGACGACGAGAAGGTCGCCATCGACCCGATTATCGCGTCCAACGACATCGATCCTCACTCCTACGAACCGGCCGCAGCCGACATGGCAAAGGTAGAGGACGCCGATATTCTCGTCGCAGGTGGCGGGCATTACGACGCATGGCTGACCTCCTCTCTGCGTGACGCAAAGGATAAGGTCATCATCTCTGCGCTGCCGCAGGAAGAGGGCCACAACCACGATCTCGATCACGAAGGCCATAACCATGATCACGAGGGCCACGATCACGATCACGAGGGCCATGACCACGACCATGGCGACCACGACGGCCACGAGCACCACCACCACGATGGCGAGGCCAACGAGCACGTCTGGTACAACACCGATGCGGTTGAAGAAACTGCAGAGCAGCTCGCCGAAGCTCTGACCAAGATGGGCGCCAAGGCCGACACCAAGGCTGTCGATAAGGAAATCAAGGGCATCGAAGAGGCCAAGAGCAAGCTCAAGGCCGCTAAGGTTGCTCAGGTTCACCCGCTGGCCGATGACATCCTGAAGGACACGAAGGTTAAGGACATCACCCCGAAGGGCTACCGCCAGTCCACGCTGAATGAGTCCGAGCCGTCGGCAAGCGATGTCAATGAAATGCTCAAGCTGATCGAGTCCGGCGAGCTGGACTACCTCATCGACTCGCCACAGACCCACGACCAGGTCTCGCAGCGACTCGTCGAGGCAGCCAAGGCAAAGGGCGTTAAAATCGTCGATGTTTTTGAGTCGCCGAGCACTGACCAGTCGTTCTTTGACCTCTACAAGCAAACCCTTTCCGATATGGAGTCCGCATAACTTTGCCCTCACTGACTTTTACTGACGCAGCCGTCGAACCGCTGTGGTCCGGTCTGAATTTGGATATCGAGCCCGGCGAGTTCTTGGCCATCCTGGGTCCGAACGGCGTCGGCAAATCCACGCTGCTGACCACCGCCCTTGGCATGCGGCGGCTGACTCACGGTTCAGTAAAAGTCGACGGGAATCTGGGATACATTCCGCAGCAGCGGATGTTCGAGCCCTCGCTGCCCATTCGGGTTCGCGACCTCGTCGAGCTGGCAGCTGGCAAGAACCGCTCCGCCACCGACGAGATGCTGGAGTTTGTCGGCGCAACGGGTATTGCGGACCGTCGTGTCGGCACGCTCTCTGGCGGTCAGCAACAGCTTGTGCGTCAGGCGCAGGCGCTCGTTTCGGCGCCGGATTTTTTGCTTTGCGACGAGCCTCTGCTCTCCCTCGACCCTGCGGCACAACGAACCACGGTCAAGCGCCTGGACCGGCATCGCCGGGAAAATGACACGGCAGTCGTCTTTGTCACCCACGACATCAACCCCATCCTGGGCGTCTGTGACCGGGTGCTCTACCTGACGCCGCATGGACATGCGGTCGGATCGGTCGAGGAAATTATCACCTCAGAGACGCTCTCGGAGCTCTACCAAACCAAAATTGTGGTTGCCCGTGTCGAGGGAAAGTTGGTTATCGCCTAATGACCCTACTGGCTCAGTATTTCTCCGACACCGCCGCCCTACTCCAGGTCGGCTTCGTCCACAATGCCCTCATTGCAGCAGCACTGCTTGGGCTGATTTCCGGCATCATCTCGCCCCTGATTGTCATGCGGCAGATGAGCTTCACGGTCCACGGCACCAGTGAGCTGGCACTCATGGGCGCATCCGCGGCTCTATTACTGGGTGTCAGTGTCAGCAGCGGCGCCATTATCGGCTCGGTGCTCATAGCAATAGTCCTGGCGGCGCTGTCGCTTCGAGGGCGCCAAGATGCGGTTGTGGGCGTGGTTTTGAGCTTCGGCATGGGCTTATCGGTGCTGTTTATCCACCTCTACCCCGGCCGGACAAGTACCGCGTTTTCACTTCTCACCGGCCAAATCATTGGTCTGACTGACACTTCTCTATGGACGATGGCCATCGTCGCGGTCATCGTCGTCGGCGGCGTTGCCTGGAAATGGCGGCCGCTTCTATTCGCCTCCGCCGACCCCATCATGGCCGCCGCCTGTGGTGTCAACGTGAAGGCGCTATCGATTTACTTCGCGATTCTCACCGGTCTCGTCGCCGCCCAGGGCGTACAGATTGTCGGCTCTCTGCTCGTCATCGCCCTCATCATCACCCCTGGTGCTGCGGCCGCATTCGTCACCGCCTCTCCTGTAAAGGCCATCATCCTGTCGACCATCTTCGCCGAGGTCGCGGCCGTCGGCGGCATTGTTCTCTCACTCGCACCGGGCATCCCGGTCAGCGTTCTAGTGACGACAATCGCGTTTGTCATCTACCTGATCTGCTACGCCATCGGAACGGTGCAATCGCGCAAGGCAACGCGTGACGACGTCCAGGCTGCCAAATGGAGCAAATAGACACATACGCTTTTCGGAGTGGCTTTTAAAACAACAAAAACATCGGGCAGCCCCTCGAGTGACGATTGCGGAGAAGGTGCGCACCTTCCCTCTCGCCACCGAGGGGCTGCCCGTATTTTTGCTGGATTCTCTAAAAGCAGACTCCAATACCCCCAGCTCTTTTTAAGACTGCGAGACTGCCGAAATGGGTTGCCCCGGCAGACAGAAAAACTAACGCTGAGGATGTCGTGGTCTGACATCTCAGTGACCCAAAGCTAGCTGTACAAGCCACCGCTAGGTCCGTGCGCTTCCCTAAACTACGGCCAATTACGCCCCTATTTCTAGGAGCATGATTTGCCCGCCCTCCCCTTCGGGAAACTACGGATAATTTTCTGTTGGAAGTGATAATAACGCTGTTATTTCTGCAGCGCACGCCGGAAATAGAATTATCTTTAAAGCGCTGAACTACTGGGGGTAGCCATAAGTACCGGCCGCAATTTAGAACCCAAAATACCCCACGTAAACGCTACTACTATAACGAATTGATAATGGCGCCTCCGGGGGTATCAAATGCGCTACTAACTACTCTTTGCCCGGCGCTGGCGGGCAAACTCACTCAGAGTCACACCGGCAGCAACGGAAGCATTGAGCGACTCCACCCAACCGGTCATCGGAATGGACATGATGGTGTCACAGGTATCGCGCACCAGGCGCGAAAGGCCCTTCCCCTCGGAGCCGACGACCACGACCACCGGGGTGGTGCCGTCGTAAGTGTCCAGAGTGTGGTCGCCACCGGCATCCAGTCCAACGACCTGATAGCCAGCCTTCTGGAACTGCTTGAGCGAGCGCACCATGTTTGTCGCCCGTGCAACTGGCAGACGTGCAGCAGTACCAGCCGAGGTACGCCAGGCCACGCCCGTAATAGCGGCCGAGCGACGCTCCGGAATCACCACACCGTGGCCGCCAAAGGCCGCCACCGAGCGAATGACCGCACCCAGGTTACGAGGGTCGGTGATGTTATCCAGGCAGACGATAAGACCCGGCTCCCCGGTCTTGGCCACCGAATCAATCAGATCTTCGACAGACGAGTACTTGTATGGCGGAATTTGCAGACCGATGCCCTGGTGCATGGTGTTGCCGGTCATGGTGTCCAGCTCGTGGCGGGGCACCTCGCGAATCGGGATACCACGGGAGTTAGCAATACGCACTGACTCCTGCAGGCGCTCGTCATTGTCGGTGCCCAACGCCACAATCAGCGCTGCCGCTGGCACCTTCGCATGCAGGCATTCCACGACCGGGTTACGGCCAACTACCAGCTCGGAGCCATCTCCCTTGCGCTCATGACGCCCAGAGTCACGGCGTCGCTTCTCATTCGCCCGCTTATGAGCTGCGTGATAAACGCGGTCCTCTGCCTTCGGGGTCGGCCCCTTGCCACGCAGGCCCCGCTTCTGGCCGCCGGAGCCGCCGACGTTCTTCTTGCTTGCCTTGCGCACTGCGCCACGACGACCGTTGCCTGCCATAGCTACCTGCTTCCTGTTGTTAATAGTTTTCTTTAGCTTTAGTCAGCGACAGACCATGCCGGACCATCAGCGGTATCAGTTACCTCGATACCCGCTTCCTTCAGACGGTCGCGCACAGCATCAGCCGTAGCCCAGTCCTTCTCTGCACGAGCCCGGGTGCGTTCCTCCAACTGGTGCTCAACCAGCACACCGAGCGCATGCATTGCCGCATCAGAACCGGAATCGGAGGTTGCCCACTGCTCATTCAGCGGATCGAATCCAAGGACTGCGGCCATAGCGCGGACAGCGCCGGCAATCTCCTTGGCCTTGGTCTCGTCGCCGTCGGCAAGCGCCTGATTGCCCCCACGAACAGCGTTGTGGATTTCGGCGAGCGCGCGCGGAACGGCGAGGTCGTCGTCGAGCGCGGCTTCGAACGCTGGCGTCCACTCACCGATTTCGATATCGCCGAGCTTATCGACGGCACGGTGCATAAACGCCTCGATACGACGGTAGCCCGCTGCCGCTTCCTGCAGAGCCTCCTCGGAGTACTCCAGCACGGAGCGGTAGTGCGCACTACCGAGGTAGTAACGCAGCTCAACCGGACGAACCATGGTCAGGATATGCGGCACGGACAACACGTTGCCGAGCGACTTCGACATCTTTTCGCCGGCCATTGTGACCCAGTGGTTATGCATCCAGTAGCGAGCAAAGCCGTCACCGGCTGCGTGCGACTGCGCAATCTCGTTTTCATGATGCGGGAACTGCAGGTCGAGACCGCCACAGTGGATGTCGAACTCCGAGCCCAAGTAGTAGGTGGCCATGGCGGAGCACTCCAGGTGCCAGCCCGGACGACCATTGCCCCACGGCGTCGGCCACGAGGGCTCGCCAGGCTTGGCAGCCTTCCACAGCGCGAAATCGTGCGCACCGCGCTTGCCCGGAGTGTTGGTCTCGCCCTGCTCCATCTCGTCGACGCGGTTGCCGGACAGGCTGCCGTAGTCGCTGCCTTCAGCCTTGGACCAGGCATCCACGTCGAAATAGACGCTGCCATCGACAGCGTAGGCGAAGCCGTTATCCATCAGACGCTGCATATACTCCACCATCTGAGTGACATGTCCGGTAGCGCGCGGCTCAACGCTCGGCGGGAGAACACCGAGCTGGTTGTAAGCCCAGGTAAATTCGCGCTCAAAGCGGGAGACCCATTCCCACCAAGGGCGGCCGTGCTCGGCGGCCTTGTTCAAGATCTTGTCATCGATATCGGTGACGTTGCGCACAAAGGCGACGTCATACCCCTTGGCGATCAGCCAACGGCGCAAGATATCAAAGGCCACGCCGGAGCGAACATGGCCAATGTGCGGCTGAGCCTGCGGGGTCGCACCGCACAGGTAAATGGAGGCATGCCCCTCGCGGAGAGGCTCAAAATCCTTCAGTTGGCGGGTTGCGGTATCGAAGATTTGAAAAGTCACAGCCCCGAGCATAGCGGGGAAATAGATACGGGTGAAAAAGAGAAAACGGCTAGCGCACACGGGCAATGTGTGTGCGCTAGCCGTTAACCGGAAAAGTGCAGAAAATCCCTACTGGAAGGAACCGGGGAAGGGAAACGACTTATGCGTCTGCGTCCAGGTCCACCGGCTTATCGTCGGCCTCGTCCTTCTTCTCACCGGCGGCACCTTCCTGCGCCAGCGCGCGGTGACGCTCGATAGTGGCATCGACGCGGGCAAAAACTTCCTCGACCTTGGCCTCATCAACGCCGTCGGCAAGCGCGAGCTCACCGACGAGAACCTGGCGAGCCTTGCTCAACATACGCTTTTCGCCGGCGGACAGACCGCGATCCTGATCACGGCGCCACAGGTCACGAACTACCTCAGCGACCTTGTTAATGTCGCCCGAACCCAGGCGCTCCTGGTTGGCCTTGTAGCGACGGGACCAGTTGCCGGCCTCTTCCACGTCAGTCTCACGCAGAACGGAGAAGACCTTCAGCAGCCCCTCTTCACCGACAACGTCGCGGACACCGACCAGCTCGGCATTCTTGGCGGGCACCTGGATATTCAGATCACTCTGCAGAATCTGCAGTACGAGGTACTGAACGGTCTCACCGTTAAGCTCTCGTTCAATGATGTTTTCGATTTTCGCAGCTCCGTGGTGCGGATAAACTACGGTATCGCCAATGCTGAATTCCATGTAATGCACACGCCCTTTCCAACGGCCTTCCACCCTATCATGTCCCCCCATGATTTTACGGGTAGTATGCGAACATCTTAGGAAGACACTAAGGTGTTCTTTAAATACTGAAAATCCTATCGCCCATCCTCAAGCTACTGGAGGAAATCTAGTCATGGCCTTCAAGTCCGTACTTCGCCGCAGCGCCCTCATCACCGTCTCCGCAGCATCCGCAGTTGCACTTGCTGCTTGTGGCGCCGGTCAGATTTCGCAGACCGCAAATCAGCACCCGGCTGTAGACGGTGCGATGAACGGCGGCGAAGATGCTGCCGGCAAGGGTGCTGAGAACACCAACTCGGCTCTTGGCTTCGTCAACATCCGCGACGCTCACATCCTGGTTGACCCGGAGGCTGGTACCGCTGGTCTGAAGTTCTCCGCCAGCAACCAGCAGCGCGCTACCGAGTCGGTCTACACGCTGAAGTCCGTCACCGTTGAAGGTATCGGCGAGGTTGAGCTGAAGAAGGTCGCTGAGACACCTTCCTTCGCTAAGGCTGCCAAGGGCGAGGACTCCCTGCCGCGTGAGTGCCAGATTGTTGCCGGCCCGAAGTCCGTCATCGATCCGCTGGCTAAGACCGCCAAGGACAACACCGGCTGCATCGCGTACTACACCAACGAGCTGGACCCGAGCACCCTGGTTGGAGACAAGAGCAGCGCTGCTGGCCAGAACCGCGAGGCCACCTTCGAGTTCACCGACCCGCAGGGCCAGACCAACACCTACGACCTGGACATCACCATCTCCGCTGACATTCTGGAAGCTGGCGCACCGAACCGCGGTGCTGACGGCATGATTGAATCCAAGTAATCGCAGCACAGTGGTGTTCCTGCGCTGTTCGCGCGCAGCGCACTTTTAGGCGCTGGTACAGCGCAGTCCTGTCCCGCAAACAACGCGAGGCGCTTCATCGAGCGGGCATGGGCGATTGGTCGCTTGATACGGGTCACGGCAGTACAGTCATCCTTGACACAAGTCATTGACACTGCCCTGGCCCGCTCTCGCGTATCTGGGGTAAATTTTCTCGCGACATTCACCGCAGACCGCACAACACACGTTGTCGGGTCTGTCGCCCCCTCGTTTGAAGCAAAGGCGGTTGCACCGTGGCCAAGACCAAAGACGAAGCCTACGAATGCTCGGCATGCGGTTGGCAGGTGTCGAAATGGGTTGGTCAATGTCCCAACTGCAAAGAGTGGGGCACACTGGAGAAGGTCACTATCCGCTCCAGCAGGGGGAAGTCCGGCTCCACCCTTGAGGACAAAATCGCCGCCCGGGCAGCCAAGCAACGTCGCCGGAGTGCTGCCGCAACGGAGCCCGGCACGCGAGGTGGCCGTCGTAAAGCATCTTCCACTTCCGTCGCGGCTGAGAGCCAGCGTTTAGCACAGCGCGCGCTTGACGACGAGGCGGAGGAACGTTTCCTCGCCGAGACATCCGCAACAGATCGAATCCCCACTTCTTCTTCTGAGCTGACAGCCATTACCGGAATTTCCGCCAAGGCTGCGCACGCGGTGCGCACGGGCATCGGTGAGCTGGATCGAGTGCTCGGTTCCGGTATTGTGCCGGGTTCGTTGGTACTCTTGGCCGGCGAGCCGGGGGTTGGTAAGTCGACGTTGCTGCTGGAAGTGGCCTACCGCTGCGCGGACGGCGATTTGGGGCCGACGCTTTACGTCACAGGTGAGGAGTCGGTCGGTCAGGTGCGGCTGCGTGCCGAGCGCACTGGCGCGCTGTCGGACTCGCTGTACCTGTCGGCGGTGTCGAATATCGAGGACGTCATCGATCTGACGCTAGAGCTCTCCCCCGGTCTGCTCATTGTGGACTCCGTGCAGACGATGCGTGCCGACGTCGAAGGTGCTCGCGGTGGCGTTGCTCAGGCTCGCGCCGTAACCTCCGCCCTGGCGGCGTTGGCGAAGGAGACCGGGACTGCGATTTTCTTGGTAGGGCACGTGACCAAGGACGGCAATGTGGCCGGCCCGCGCACGATGGAACACCTGGTTGATGTGGTGCTCAACTTCGAAGGCGATAGACACTCGGGGCTACGCTTCTTGCGGGGTCTGAAAAACCGCTTCGGCAGCACCGATGAGGTGGGCTGCTTCGAGCAGACCGCGGGCGGTATTGCGGAAGTCGAGGATCCCTCAGGGCTGTTTTTGCATCACCGAACGCCGACCTCGGGAACTGCAATTACCGTGGCCATGGATGGCCGCAGACCGCTGCTGGCGGAGGTGCAGGGCCTGGTAATCAACACTGAGGCACATAATCCACGACGCAATGTCTCTGGTCTCGACCCGAGGCGCGTGCCGATGGTCGCGGCCGTGCTGACTGAACACGGCAACTTCAAGCAGTTGGCCCGCATGGAGATGTACGTGTCCACCGTCGGCGGAATGACGCTGTCGGAGCCTGCCGCGGACCTAGCGATTGCGCTGGCACTGGCCTCATCCATGACTAAGCGGACCTTCCAGGACAAAACCATTGCACTCGGCGAACTGGGGTTGGCCGGCGAAGTGCGGCGAGTGACCGATTTGGAGTGGCGCCTTAAAGAAGCTCATCGAATGGGCTTCGACACGGCAATTGTGCCCAGAGGCGCAAAAGGCCCGGCAGGGATGCGGCTGCTGGAAGCAGGCACCGTTGCCGAGGCCATTGAGCTTGGGTTAGGAGCTAAGCGCTAGCGCATGTTGAACGTGTAGGCGTCAGAGTTGTTGTCACCAATCACGCCGTAGAAGATGTACGACCCGGAGGGAACTGGGACCCGGTCTTCTTCGGAGCACTTGTTCGGCGCCGAGGTCAGACGCGACCAGGTGGCGGCATAGTTGACTTCCTCGCCCGGTGCCAATACCAGTTCACCGTGGCCTTCGGATTCATTACAGTCCACATCCGACCAGACTCGCTCATACGTTGCCAGGTCGTACACCTCGAAGCGCAACTGCTGCTCATCGAGGTTCACGCGGCATTCACCGCCGGTGGGGTTGTGGACGGTGATCGCCAGAGTCGGCTGCTCATCGCCGTAGTTCGGCTGATCCGAGGTGGCTGTCACCTGCAGATCTGCAAGGGTACAGTCCTTTTTGCTCGCAAGCGCCGCCTGAGCGTCATCCTTCGCGGAGTCTTCGCCTTCCTTGTCGCCCTTCTTGGTGTCCTTGTCAGACTTGTCAGCCTTGTCGTTCTTCGAGTCCTTGTCAGACTTAGGCGCGTAAGGTTCCTTGGGCTGTTCCGGAGGGGTCACCTCTTTCCCGTCATCCCTGGTGACATTCACCGGTTCAGAATCCTCGCTGTCCCGGTTTACCAGTGCGGAAATACCCCAGCCCAGGAGAACGAGGATGATAACGAGCAACACCGCCGCAGCGATACGCCGACGCCGGTAGATTTCTGGAGGCAGCTTATTGGTCACACATTTAGGTTAGCGGGTTCTCACTGACTCCATGGGTAACGACGGTCTCAGCGCGTCCGTCCTCCAAGCGGTACCGCATACCGACAACGCCTACCTCGCCGGTCTCCAGTCGCGACGAAATCTCCGGGGAGCGATCAATAATGTGATTAACAATCTCGCGCACGTGGCGACGCTCAAATTCGTCGATTTCAGTCTCGCCATCCTTGCGAGCCGCAAGCAACGACGGGGTGACCTTTTCAATCAGCACACGCTGGAAACCACCCGGCAGGTCGCCACCGTCCAGTGCATTCTTCGCCGCAGCCACAGCGCCGCAGGACTCGTGACCGAGAACAATCACCAGCGAAACTCCAAGACCATCAACTGCGAACTCCAGCGAAGCCAGCACCGACAGGTCAGTAATCTCACCGGCGGTACGGATCACAAATACATCGCCCAACCCCTGATCGAAAATGATCTCCACCGGTGCGCGGGAATCCGAGCAAGCCAACACAACGGCTTTGGGCTTCTGCCCCTGAGTCAACTGCTTACGACGAACCAAGTCCTGTCGAGGATGCGCAGTCTTGCTCTCACAGAAGCGGAGGTTTCCGCGCACCATCGATTGCCATACACTTTCAGGAGTCCTCTCAGAATTGCTCATAGCTATATTGTGCAACGACTCCGCTGTTTATGGGAAAGCGAGAATGTAGATTGACCTCTGCAATTAACCAATCCGACGACTTCGGCGAACACGTCGATGCCGCCTTACGTGATTGGTATCGCGCCAATATGCGGCCACTTCCCTGGCGTGAAGAAGGCACTTCACCATGGGCTGTGCTCGTCAGCGAAGTGATGAGTCAACAGACTCCCGTCGCCCGGGTAATCCCCTCGTGGCGCGCCTGGCTGGAAAAATGGCCCACCCCAGCCGATTTGGCAGTCGCACCCAAGGATGAAGTCCTGCGTATGTGGGGAAAACTCGGCTATCCCCGACGTGCACTCCGGCTGCGTGAATGCGCAGAAAAGATCGTCGAAAGGCACGACGGCGAAGTGCCGAGTGACGTGGACACGCTGTTAGCCCTTCCGGGGGTAGGAGACTACACCGCTCGGGCGGTAGCGGCGTTTGCTTTTGGCGCGCGCACGCCGGTGGTGGACATCAACGTGCGCCGCGTACTCCGGCGACACCGCCAGGGCACGTACCTTCCCGGCATCGCCAAACGCGCCGACATGGCGCTCGTCGAAGAGTTGCTACCGCTCGACCCCACGACTGCAGCCGAGACTTCCGTCGCGCTCATGGAACTCGGCGCTACCGTCTGCCGAACGACACCCGAGTGCGAGGCCTGCCCCATCGCCACCAGTTGCGCCTGGATCGCCGCCGGTCGCCCCGAACCCGAAGACCACGAAATCGCCGCTGCTAAACGGCGTGTGCAGAAGTTCGAAGGCACCGACCGCCAAGTCCGGGGCTTGCTTCTCGACGTGCTCCGCGCCGCCGACTCCCCCGTCGAACAGGCCGCTCTCGATGCGGTCTGGGATGATGCACATCAGCGTTCCCGCGCACTGTTTTCCCTGCTTGACGACGGACTTGCAGAGCAAACTCCCGATGGCCGCTTCCAGTTGCCCCGTTAAAGCCGAGGCAATGCTCCGGTAAAGACCAGATTCGAACAAGTGCGTTGCCTAGAATTAGGAGCATGAATGCCTCGCTCCATCGATCTCAGCGCCAACGCTGTCTCTTTGGGGCTAGTAAGCGCAGAATTGCGCTGAGCATGGTGCTCGGAATTTCTCTGATTGGCGCTAGCGCGGGTGTGCTCAGTGGTTGCTCAGCGGTCGATGGGCTAGGTTCGATTGACTTCGGCTCCTCAGATTCTGACTCTTCTACGGTGAAGCGATTGCCTCCGGGGCAGGTAATTACGCAGACGCCATTCCCGGTCAATGCGCCCGCACGCGCACAGCGGGTCGTGTTTTCCTCCACAGGTGCACGCGACCACCGCCAAACAGCGGTATCTGGTACCGTACTGCAGCCCTATGCCCGCTGGTCGGAGAAGTCCCCACGGCCGCTGGCGGTGATTGCGCCGGGGACTCTCGGGATGGGCGATAACTGCGCCAGTTCGGTTGCGCTGCGCTACGAAGCACCTCCGACGCCTCCGGCACCTCAGCTGCTGGCACAGGGATGGAATGTTGCCATCGTGGATTACCAGGGGCTCGGCACGCCTGGGGTACATCCGTATCTCAACCGTGAGGTTGCCGGGAATAACACGCTCGATATGGCACGAGCGACTATTGAAGCTTTACAACTACCTGCAGATACTCCCATTGCGCTGTTCGGCTACTCACAGGGCGGAGGCGCCACCGCTGCAGCGGCCGAGCTAGCCGATGAGTATGCCTCGGAGCTGAACATCCGCGCTGTTTACGCCGGGGCTATTCCGGCCGATCTCACCGACACTGCACTGCATATTCGCGGCTCGGCGCTGGCGGGGCTCGTCGGTTACTTCATGAACGGCTTGATTGCAGAGTACCCAGAGGCAAAAGAACCAATCGAGCGCATGCTGAGCCCGCTGGGGCAGGATTTCCTGAAGCTCACGGCCGATGAATGCATTGGCGCCACTGTCGAACGTTGGCCTCGCAATGACACCAAGGCATTTACGGCCAACGACTTGGGGATAGCGGAGAATCTGCGCTCGCCGGAGCTCTCCCCCGTCGTTCGGCGCCACGTGGAAGAACAAGCTCTGGGGACAAAGACTCCCAGTATGCCCGTATTCGTTACCCATAACGCGTTGGATGATGTGTTACCCGTGACGTCGGCACGCAAACTTGTGCAGAAATGGCAAAAGGCCGGCGCCGACATCACCTACGTGGAGGTCGACACTGACCTCGGTGATGGGACGCACGGCCTTGCCTACGTGCTCACCCACGACGAGATGCTTGCGTGGGTGAATCAGAAAATGGGGTACTAGTGTGCTAGCGCACTAGCTGTACTGACGGTGAAATGCTCACCGACAGCCATCAGCCACTAACTACTTCTTCTTCCAACGACCGCGGAAGGTCAGGCCCTTGCCCAGTCGGACGGTGTAACCGCCGCGGCTGTTAATGGTCACCGGACCGATACGCTTAGAACCAGAGACTCCCGAACCCGAGTAGTTCAGCCACGTGTCCTTGTCCAGGTTCTGCTTCTTGCGAAATTGGAGCCCCATTTAGTTCTCTCCCTCGGAGTTATCGGATTCGACCTCGGCAGCGGCCTGGTCGGCAGCACCTTCGATGTCGTCGGCTTCAACACTCAGGGTGCCATCAGCGCTGCCGAGAACGTCCTTGTCTTCCTCAGACTCCCCCAGAGCACCGCCGTCGGCATCAACGTTCCCGGCCTTGCCCTTGTTGGTGAAGGTGAACTTCGCCTTGTCGACGTCCTTGGACTCGCCATCCCAGCCTTCGACATCGATGAAGACGGTCTCGCCGAGACCGACCTCACCGTAGAGAATCTTCTCGGAGAGCTGATCCTCAATCTCGCGCTGGATCGTGCGACGCAGCGGACGGGCACCGAGCACTGGATCAAAGCCACGCTTGGCCAGCAGGTTCTTGGCGCGGTCGGAAATCTCCATGGTGATGCGCTTCTCGTCGAGCTGGTCGCTGACGCGGGCCAGCATAAGGTCGACCATCTGGACAATCTCAGCCTGGCTCAGCTGCTTGAAGACCACAATCTCGTCGATACGGTTCAGGAACTCCGGACGGAAGTGCTTCTTCAGCTCGTCGTGGACCTTGTCCTTCATCCGCTCGTACTTGCCATCTTCATCGGCCTCGCCGACCCCCGAGAAGCCCATACCAACAGCCTTGGAAATGTCGCTGGTACCCAGGTTCGAGGTGAAGATCAGAACCGTGTTCTTGAAGTCCACCACTCGACCCTGCGAGTCAGTCAGACGACCGTCTTCCAGGACCTGCAGCAAGGTGTTGTAAATCTCCTTGTGGGCCTTCTCAATCTCGTCGAAAAGCACGACGGAGAACGGCTTGCGGCGCACCTTCTCGGTGAGCTGGCCGCCCTCTTCGTAGCCGACATATCCGGGAGGAGCACCGAAGAGGCGCGAAGCGGTGAAGCGGTCGTGGAACTCACCCATATCAATCTGAATGAGTGCGTCTTCCTCACCAAAGAGGAACTCGGCCAGGGCCTTCGACAGCTCGGTCTTACCAACACCAGACGGGCCGGCGAAGATAAACGAACCGGACGGACGCTTCGGGTCCTTCAGACCAGCGCGGGTACGACGAATAGCGCGGGAGACAGCACTGACGGCCTCTTCCTGACCGATAATGCGCTTGTGCAGCTCATCCTCCATGCGCAGCAGACGCGAGGACTCTTCCTCGGTGAGCTTGAACACCGGAATGCCAGTCCAGGAAGCCAGGACCTCCGCAATCTGCTCCTCACCAATCTCAGCGATGGTGTCGGACTCGCCCGCACGCCACTTCTTCTCGCGCTCGCGGCGCTCTTCGCCCAGCTTGCGCTCCTTGTCGCGCAGACCAGCTGCCTTCTCAAAGTCCTGCTCGTCGATGGCGGCTTCCTTCTGGCGGCGCACATCGGCGATCTTGGAGTCAATCTCCTGCAGGTCAGCCGGGGCAGTCATGCGCTTGATGCGCATGCGAGCACCGGCCTCATCGATCAGGTCAACGGCCTTATCCGGCAGGAAGCGGTCGTTGATGTAGCGGTCGGAGAGCGTAGCTGCGGCAACCAGAGCCTTGTCCGAGATGGATACGCGGTGGTGAGCCTCGTACTTATCGCGGACACCGCGCAGAATCTCGATAGTGAGATCCACACTCGGCTCCGGCACGTTCACCGGCTGGAAACGACGCTCAAGAGCGGCGTCCTTCTCAATGTGCTTACGGTACTCATCCAAAGTGGTAGCACCGATGGTCTGCAGCTCACCGCGAGCCAGCTTCGGCTTCAGAATCGAGGCTGCATCAATTGCGCCCTCGGCGGCACCGGCACCAACCAGCGTGTGAATCTCGTCAATAAACAGGATGATGTCACCGCGCTGGTTAATCTCCTTGAGCACCTTCTTCAGACGCTCCTCGAAGTCACCGCGGTAACGGGAACCCGCAACCAGCGAGCCCAGGTCGAGAGAGTAAAGCTGCTTATCCTTCAGCGTCTCCGGCACACGACCGTTGACAATGTCCAGTGCAAGCCCCTCCACGACGGCGGTCTTACCAACACCAGGCTCACCAATCAGCACAGGGTTGTTCTTGGTGCGACGAGAAAGAACCTGCATAATGCGCTCGATTTCTTTCTCGCGGCCAATAACCGGATCCAGCTTGCCCTCACGTGCAGCAACGGTCAGGTTACGACCGAACTGATCAAGCACCAGCGAACCCGACTGGTGGTTACCCTCCTGCACACGAGCGCCGGAAGTAGCACCGACCGGACGCTGCTCCGGAGAACCATCGGACTCATCGCCCTGGAAACCGCTGAGCAGCTGAATAACCTGCTGACGTACGCGCGGCAGGTCAGCGCCGAGCTTAACCAGGACCTGAGCAGCAACACCTTCGCCCTCACGAATCAGGCCGAGCAGCAGGTGCTCAGTACCGATGTACTTGTGACCCAGCTGCAGAGCCTCGCGCAGAGAGTACTCCAGCACCTTCTTTGCACGCGGGGTAAACGGCACGTGACCGCTCGGCGGCTGGGAGCCACGACCAATAATGTCGACTACCTCAGAGCGCACAGCATCCAGGGAAATACCCATGGACTCCAGCGCCTTGGCAGCTACACCGTCGCCTTCACTAATCAGGCCGAGCAGGATGTGCTCCGTGCCGATGTAATTGTGATTGAGCTCGCGTGCCTCATCCTGTGCCAGGACGACAACGCGACGTGCTCGGTCCGTAAACCTCTCGAACATCACTGCCCTTTCAAGTGTCTATTTTTGCCGTAATTCAATAAAGGTTGTTTCACCTAGCTTAAACGCGACGCGACACAGATTAATCCCTATAGCCGTACGCCAGTAGCGAACAGCCTGGTCGAGAGAGGTATCACTGCTCGTACGGCAGCAAAAGCTCCCGGCGGCAATGCCACCGGGAGGAAACGAATGTTGGAATGAATTACTCCTGCGCGTTAAGCCAAACGCCAGACAAGAAGGAGTATTTGCACGGGATATCAGTCAGTCTCCATAATCTCCCACTCATACGGAGTCACTTCACCGCGCACCTCGTGGTACGGAGAACTGAAGTACAGGGTGCCATTCTTATTCAGGACCACGATCCCGTGGAAGCTGTACTTCTTCCCTTCCTTCAGTCGGAATGGCGGGCGCGAGGCATCCCAATTTCCACCGCTCATTCCGGCTTCCCAACTTCCAGATGCATCCTCGAGATCAAAGGTGACCAGATTGTGGGCGTTCTTCTTGTTACCCCACTTAGCTGTGGTCTGGCAGCGGAACATGTCCTGATTTACCGACCCACCACAGACTACGGTTTCTCCGTCTGTGGAATAGCTGACATAGTCACGGTTGATCTTGGGGTAGTTCGTAGCTGCATCGGCGACGGACGGATTGACAACAGCAAGCGCAGTGGCGGCAGTGATTGCGGCGGCTACAGCGGAAATCTTCTTGGTGAACATGATCTCAGATTAAAAACTCTCGGACACAAAAGAAACGGGAGTTCTCCCCGGGGAGTTCTCCCCTAGCTAAACCATGCTGGACTGCCCAAATCTGGACAGTGGTGCCATCAAACGCACCACGATTTATCCGCTTATGTCACCGGCACAATGCAGTCAGAGAGCGATGCTGTCCAAAGCAGCACGGTCAGAGCGCATGGCAGTCTGTGACGCACCGAGAATGGATTTATATCAATGGCTTTCAAACTATTCAGCTTCCGAAAGACCTTCCGCCCCACCCGCAACTCCCGGGTTACGCTATCGCGTTCTGGCCTCGGATATTCCTATCGCATGGGGCCCGTTCGGTGGACGAAGAATGCCCGTGGCGGCCGAACCACTACTGTGAACACGCCAATTAAAGGATTGACTTATCGCAAGTACCGTCGTTAAGCGAGCAGTTTCAAGTCGTCTGCAGTGACCAATCGTGCTTCGATTGCAGCGACAACTACCAGCTGCAGACGGCTCTTTTGATTAACCCGTTGCCACTCCTTGCTTGAGACCAGCCCCTTGCTCAAAGCGGATTCAAAAAGTGCGGTGCGGTAATGCTCGACTGCCTTTGCGGTCTTGCCTCCCAGCTTTCGGCCGGCCTCGGCATCGGTGCATGAAACCATAATGGTGTCGATTCGGCCGCGCAGATAATCCTCCGCATATGCAGCGATCAGAGCACGCTGGCGCTCCGGCAGCTCCCCAACCGAGATGGTTTCAGTCCCGTCAGTTGGCAGCACGACCTTCGCATCGGCGTGCTCAATATCCTGTTTAATCTGAATTTCGTACTGGTCATCCTTGACGGAAAAGCGGATGAAATACTCCGGGTAGCTCAAATCAAAACGCTGTTGCGGAGCCAGCCGGAATGACCGCGACACCTCCGGAATGTGCACCATTGCAGTCACGTGCTCGCAGTTATTGAGCAGAAACCACATTCCGGATTCCGCATACACATACATTGCTATGCGGTGCATGTAGCGGTTATCTTCGCCCACTTTGAGGTCGGCGTCACGCCCGATGGTCAATCCCTCACTCGGATTGGCAACAATCGCATCCCCACACAAATTATCAACCACAAGTGTTGGGAGCGATGTCACGTTGACCAGGCCTTTCTCTCGCACCACCAGCCACCAACCGCGAATCAGGAACCCTACCCAACGCTCCTGGGGGAATCGCCCAACGACGGCTGAAGTGACTGGCATTCATGATAGTTATCCGAAATATAACAAATATTCTCGGCGTTATCGCTTAATTCGTCGTGGTTTGCATTGCCCACGCCGCCACCGTGTCATAGGCAGCAGGACAAGGATCGCCTTCACTCAAAACGACAAATACCGGACGAAGCACTTCGGGACTGGATGGCGCAGAACTTTCCGCCGGCTGAACCAAGCAGTAATTAATCGGCCGTGTTGCCTCGGAACCTTCGCTGTTCACAGCTTGAAATGAGCCTGACGTTTGTAGGACATCCAGCCGGCGACCATCGGGCTCCATTCGCAGTTTCACCACTTCAGAGCCAGCTGGTTCAGCCACTGACCGGTTCTTGCTCACGGCATCCAGAATTTCACCCCGCCATTTGTCATTTTCAGCCTCTGCAATCGGCTTCTTCTCATCAATACCGTGGCGAAATGGCAGCAAGAATTCATCTGCCGAAGCAAACTGCGTCGCGTGATATGCAGCACCGTTGAATGTTCCCATCCGCTGAATCCCCTGCCAGCTCTTCTCACCGATGGGGACGTCGCTTAACGACGTAAGGGTCCATCGGTCACCCACCGGAATCCGAGGCCCCTTCGCCAAATCGGGAGCGCGAAGTCGCATCGGTTCCGCAGAACCTCCGATAGCTACTGGCTGTGCCAAGTGCTTGGCACTAAAGAGACCGCCATCTCCAATGCCGCTACGTTCGGCAACAACAATGCCACCACCAATAAGGCCTAGACATGCCACTACGGAGAACGCTGCAAGGGCTTTCTTCCGGTTCTTCGGATTGCGAACCTCGACGGCACCACCATTTAGCGCAGCAATGAGATCGCTAATAAACGCATTGCAGGATTCGTAGCGTTCATCGGCGTCAACCGCCAACGCCTTGGCGAAGACCGAATCAACTACCGCACCGAGGTTGGTAACCGGTCGCTTACCGCAGTGCAATTGCCGCGCACTGGCCCCGTCAGTAGCTGGAAATGCCTTATATCCCTGCAACAGCTCGAATATCGTGCACGCAAACGCATACTCGTCACTAGCTGCACTAATGCAACCCTTAGTGAAGATCTCTGGCGCCATGTAGGGCAATGAGCCGGCAACACGATTGGTCACGCCAACACTGTCGATTTCAGTGGCGGTTGATACACCGAAATCCACAAGCGTCGCGCTTAACACAAGCCCCGACGAATCTCGCTCTACGACGATATTTGATGGTTTTACATCACCATGAATCACCGCTGGTTCGTGCTTTGCTAGCCGATCTAGCGCGGTAGCAATCTCCACACCAATCGACATGACCTCGCTCTTATCGAAAGTGCGCGGCGGATATTCGGCCAGTTCAGCGCCCAACGAATTACCGCTAATAAGAGTCATGGTGAACCAAAGCAGGTTCCCGGCTCGCCCGCCATCGAACACGGTCACAACGTTGGGAACGTGAACAGTGGCTGCGATAGAAACCTCGTTCTGGAACAGTGCCTCCATTCGCTTAGAAGCACTGGCCTCTTCCGGCAGTGGGACGATTTTCAGTGCTTCGTTTCGGCCCAGCTTGGGATTTCGTACTCGAAAAACAGTCCCCATATTGCCGGCACCGATGAGAGCTTCAACCTCGTAGCCCTCAAAAATATCGCCTACCTGGGGAAGATTAGTCATCGGTTCCGTTGCCCAGACCCATCGAGATTACCCACCATAATCTGAATCCCAGACTCAGAGCGGCAATCATAATTAGGCGAAACTTCTTGGCATTCCATCGTCAGTGGCTGACCGTCATACTCAATCTCGATTGTCGTCTGCTTTGGCAGTGTTCCTTGCTCTTGCCGCTGTTTACTGAGCGCCCGCACTACCTCGTAATATGCTTCACAGTCCATATCGGAGCCCTGGTTTGACCAGGCACTCTGCAGCATCGGGCACGTCGGATCAACGGTCGACGCTAAGACCTCTGGGTCTACGAACCGATCGTCGGCAGGCGGTGCGATTGTAGTCGAGGTTGGTTCCTGATCATCGCCCACATAGTAGGACGGCGAGACTTCCACTTCGGTGCTTTCAGTGGTTTCAAACAACCCGTCGGCGTTATCCTGCTGGTTAGAGCGGAAATTTAGGATCCAGACCACCATTGCCAGGATGACGACAACCAGAATGGCGAGCACGAACAGCAGAATCTTCCGATTTCGACCATCAGTATCGGAATTTGCACCGCTGTCAATGTCATCGACGCCCGGGATTAGAGTGCGATCGTCGGTCATCAGTTATCTCCTTGGCTGACAGAAACCTTCATCATCGTCGTGCGAGCAGCCGAAATCTCTTCCTCATTCATCACACCAATGCGCACGTGGGATTCGATTGAGCGACCCGATGGAACGTGAGTGCCTTCCACGGTAATCATGCCGTCTGCTGCTACAAAGAACTTAACCTGAATTGGCTGACCCTTGGGCAACGGCGGGATACCTGTCAGCATAGATTCCGATCCACTAATGATGTCATTGAGAGCGACATCTTCGGATGGAACGTCACTGGCCTGCTGATACAGCGTCAAATCTACTTCCTCTTGGCCATCAGCTACGGTCGAATACTCCCGGACCACCGGCTCAGACAGGGGAATCATGTCATTCTGGTTGACCAGATAGTCGATGTACGGGTTGTTCAGATGATCGACAACTCGAATGCCAATCGACTTTGGCAATACATTTGCCACCTTCTTCTCCGACAGCGCGGCTAGCTGCCCGGCGTCAATCCCTGTCTCAGCCGCGATCTGCGCAATTGACTGCTGTTGGACAGCAGGGCTGGACTCAGCATTAACCACTCCCCCGAGCTTGCTGATCATCGCAGCAAGGGCAGCACCCTTAGCAACGGCTAGATCAGGCTCAACCAACAGTGGCTTCTTACCCGTCAGACGCTCCACCAGTTTGGTTACGGCGGTCATTCGCGAAGATCCACCCACCAGGATGACCTCATCAATTGTCAGTCCCGGCTCCTTTTCCTTTGCCGTCTCCAATACACGGGTCAAAGGAATCTCCGTCTGCTCGAGCAATGGCGCCGTGACACGCTCCAAGTCTTCGCGGGTAACGGCAATCTTGGCGCGGGAACCAGAGTCACTGGCAAGTCGCACAGTGGCGCTTTCCGCATTACTCAGCGCCTCTTTACAGTTCACCGTCTGCTCATGCAACTTAGCGACGAAGGTCTCATCGTTTTCCGCCTCCTCGTCACCAGTCTGCTCAATGAATTTATCCAGGATAAATTCACCAAGCGCCTTATCCCAGTCAGCACCGCCCAGTCGAGCATCACCGTCGGTGGCAATAACCCGGAAGGTGTTGTCAATCCCCTGCACAATCGTGGCATCGAATGTACCGCCTCCGAGGTCATACACCAGCAAGGTCTTGTCCTTTAGAGGCTGCTTGGAGTCGTAGTAGAGGGCCGCAGCAACCGGTTCTGCTACCAGCTCCAACACATTGAAATTAGCAATCTGCCCTGCGTTGCGAGTTGCCTCGCGCTCCTTCGCACCAAAATATGCCGGCACAGTAATAACTGCCGAAATCTCGTCGTCAGCTGCTTCGTCTGGAACCAACGAGCGCAAAATCAATGAAGAAATCTCCTCCGGGGTATACGCCTTCCCGCTGAAATTCCATTTCTTATCGGTGCCGATGCTCCGCTTCACCAGCTCGATGACGTCATTGGGGCTGAAGAGCTTCTCTTCACGTGCCAGCTTTCCGACAACGGTATTGGCCTTCGATTCAAACCACACCACACTTGGTGTCGACAGATCTCCGTCGAGGTTTTCTTGAATGACAGGAACACCCAGTGAGTCCACGTAGGAAATTGCGCTATTGGATGTGCCCAGATCGATGCCGTAAATACGTTCAGCCATGATTTTTCTCCTTATTCTGAAATCTGTTGGATTCTTGACTTCTTTTGCCGTGTCAGCGCTCTAGTTGTGTGCTGGCCGGACTCGAGCTGTGCTCTGTTCAGACTCGAGTTTTGGCCTAGTTGCCGCTGTGCCGGTACACCGTGACCGGCGCCTTGGCCACCACAATTGGACTGGTAGAACTGGTGAAGGTGTAGTAGTGCGAGATTCGTCGTGATGGCGCCAGCGTGCGGTGCAGCGCGGGGTTATCCGAATCCGCGAATTTGGTACGACGGTGAATTGAAGAATCAAAGGCATCGCCCACCTTCGCCTCTGTAATTGCCACTCCCATGGACTGAAGCGCATCTGCGATCGAGTCCTGCAGGAAATCCAGGGTCGAATACAGGTCACTGCCATCAGTTTCGGTAGTTTCTTCGAGCCGCGAAAGGTCAGCGCAAATCCCGTCATGGATGGCCGCCAACTTTTCCGCCAGCGGCATCAACTGGGCGTACCAACGACGATCAGTCAGCGCTTCCAACTCTTCACTTTGAGAGCGCAATACTGCGTTCATTGTGTCCAGCCGTGTTTGAATCAAATCCAACTGCTTTACGACGTTCCCGGCCGCAACACCTGCGGTACTTTCAGCATCCGTTTCTGGGAGCTCTTCCACTGTCGCGGGAGGAAAATCCTGCTGGGCTGGAACTCCTTCCGCGGTGTCTTCATCATGGCCAAACTCGGCACCACCAAATTCAACACCGTCAAATTCGACGTTCTCAACCTTGGACCATGCAGCTTCGTCGGTGTCTAGTTTTGGATCTCCGGAATACTCGACCGGCTCCTGACCTGTGGTATCACCATTGTCGACCGTGCCCCGGGGGCCGAAGGACTCATCAAAATTCGGCAGCGGGGCGAAATTATGCGCTCCACCGAAGTCAACCTCCGGATACTTAGGATCTCGTTCCTGATACTCATCAGCACGACCGTCTGAATGTTTAACCGACCTTTTATTTTCATCCTTTTTGTTATTAAAGAACCCCATTTTTATATTCCTTCCCCTTAGCGAATAGATAGGCAATCGACACAAATGTAATGATAAATATAGAAAATAGAACCCATCCTAATTCATAGAAATTATCATTTATAACCCCCATGGCAATGAAATATACGATTCCAAAAACAGCAATCCATCGTTTTGCCACTCGCTTCTTTACCAACGCCCACAAGATACCGACAAAAATAGCCAGAACCGGTACAGCAATAAATCCATTACCCTCCTGCATGAACTGCACTATTAAACCGAGCACAACAAATGGAGAAAGAAATCGTAATAACTCCTTGGCAATCGCATCCCCTTCACCGGCATGGGGCGTCTTAAAATCCGATTTTCCCCTTCCGGTATCAGCCTTCAAGACATCGTCTCGATTGACGTTTTGAAGGACGCGATTCTCAATTGTCGAATCGGAACTAGAACAGTAGGCTCCCTCAGCAATTTGCAATTCTTTACGAAGTCTCGTTGGGTCCAGCGACGATTCGTCGTTAAGCAGACCGAAAGTATGTCGAGTCACTAAATCCGCTGGATCATCGACTGCTTGCAACCTTCGAATAAGACCGGTGCGGGTTTCAGCCTCTGGCGAGCCGGTACGAAAACTCGCACCGATGGATTTAGTTGCACTCTTCAGCATGTCGCTATCGATCGGTTTGCCGTCAATAAAGCCTTCGGACTGTTCACGAAAACCGTTCGCAATGACATCTGCAATCGACCGAATGTCGGTATTTGCACTACTGGCCTCATCAAAGGCCGCCCAGACTCGTTTCTCCGCGTTGTTCGTCGGACCAGTCTCAATTTCCTGGCTATCTTCAACGTCGACGTATTCACGGAGCTCCATGCGGTTAGACGTTGGAACCAATATCCGATCAAAGAACTCTTCAAGCCCGTGCTCGGTAATCGCTTTTCCGCTGCCCTTTGCATACGGCTTCAAGAACCCCTCTTTAACTGCCTTCATCTGCACATCAGTGAAGAAGTACTGAGGACGCTGTACTCGTTTGAGAACAAGTCGAAAAGAAACACCGAACTTCTTTCGCACTGCGTCGACAAAATCTTCGGTGTGCAGCTCATCGATAATGTCCAGTGCGCGCTGGGACTGCTTACCGAAGAACAACAGGTCTCGAATTAAACGGACACGCGCTTCCCAAAAATCCGAGGAAGAGGCATCTCCGCCCATGGGAATGTCAGCAATCAGCTGAGCTAACTTGGCGCCCGTTGGCACTGCGCCTGGTGAAAATAGATTTCCAGCTAGGTTGTCTCGAACTGCGGGATTCAGACTCACATCTGCTCCTGAATCTCACTGATGCGAACACGCTGTTCTGGAGATAGGCCTGTCATAAACCGCCTGGCGGGATCTACTGCGATAAGCCATCCGGGGTCTACATGCTCCGGCAACAGTCGAATCATTGCCCTAGCAGGGCGTCCCGAATCAAGCGCGGAGACAGTTGTCAGAGTCTCTCCGTTGACGTTGGTGTCCTCTCGTTCTTCAAGCTCATAGGCAGTGCCGTAGGTGGAAAGCGCCTGCTTCATCTCTTCAAACGCCGCGGCAGTGTTGTAGTCGAATGCGGCGCGAGCGTAGATGTATTCCACTAGGACTACGAGAGCGAAAAGGATTAATGCTTCGAGCGAAATAAGGACGCTTTTAGACATAAGCGATGCTGCGGTGACTGCCAGCACCGTGATAATGAGGCCGGGAATCCAACTAGTCTGATTTCGCAAGAACCACATCGCAAACCCCATGGCGAATGGAATCAACATCGCCGTATCTGGATATGGCCCACTATTGATGGATTCCAAAATTCCGCCAATTATGAATCCGGCGATAATGAGTACGACTCGAAACATCCAGGGTGCCCACCAAACAAAAAATGGCGGAATGATACGACCTTCTTGATCTACACCAACACGGTTTGGAATAATTCCTTGATCCTCCAAATCACCGCGCCAACCTTTAGTACGATCTGGAACACCCTTCACAATATCTGTGGTTTTTGAGAAGTAGCTTTTGGCCACATCTTTCAGCTGTTGGAGGTTCATTAAACGGTTCTTTCCCTCAATCTTTTGTCCAACGATTAATTCGCTGAACCCGACAGGATTTAGTTAAACCTGCACGGGTAGTGAAAGTCACCGGGAGAACTCCCGTACCGCTTCTGAGGCCTCCGCTATAGCGTCGTCAAGCAGATGAAGAAAACGCTTATTCGGCGCTTAACTCGGAGGTTTTTAACGCCCATGACATCCCAGTTTCATTCAAAGCACGTTTTAGCTGTGGCAGCCGCCGCTGCTACCCTGACTCTGGTTGGCTGCTCAGGTATGCCCACTAACAACGCTGTCCCGGAGTCCCCCGCGGTGGTGACAGTTACAGAAACGTCCCCTGCTTCTGATGCACAATCCGAAACTCCTAGCTCGATTGAGAGCTCGACCGGGTCGGAAGAGCCAGAGCAGGAATATGCCAACAGTTCGCAGGATAAGAATTCTCCCAACAGCGAACTTTCAGACTCGGATGCCGACTCCGGTGCAGTAACGCTGAATAGCTCGATGGAGCTGACCAAAATTGGCGGCATGGAGCCCGGCAGTGCCAAGCGCCAAAACGTCAAGATTGACGCAACTGCTCACCAGAAAGAATTGGGCGGCTTCGACACTGCTCGGATCACGCTTCCCTTCGAGGGGGCCAATAGCCTGTTGACCTATCCCCTGGTTGATGGCGAAGCAAACGCGAGGTTGCTGTGGAATTTCAGCCAGTCTGGTGGTACGGAAACCTGTGAAAACAAGGTGGATGTCTACGATTCTGAGGGCAAACCGACTGCAAGTGCCAGCGCAGGTGTGACTGGACAACATACTCCTTGCCAGATCGTTCGCCGGTTTGGGGAGAAGGCCTACGCAACATTTACAGAACCCGGTGAATACATCGTTGCTGTGACAGCTCAGCAGCCAGGATTCGAACCAATCACAATCGCACAGAAGGTGAAGGTAGTCGGTTAAAAATGAACGCTCACGAACCCATCGATCCGTGGAATAGCAACCAGTCGGGCACTTCCGAGAAAGTGTCGGAGAGAGCTTCCGGCACTAAGTCCGGAAAGAGTAAACCTTTGACGCTGCCGCTCATCCTCGGCGCAGTCGGAGTGATTGTTGCCGGCGCGGCGGGGTTTGCCATGGGCGGTAAGAATGCTGAGTCCGAACTTGCAAGCGCGAGTGAAGAGATTTACTCGTTTCAACAGCAGGCAGAGGAGCGGGAAAGCGAGCTGCAAGCAAAGATTGATGAGCTGGAAGAAGCAAACTCGGAATTGGAAGACAAGAACACCAATTCCGACCAGGCCTCCATAGCCTCCTATTACTACAAAATGGCGCTCAGCTGGCTTAACGTCTGTGATGCTGGCGACTACATGCCGGAAGAGACTCACGCTGTGCCGACTAGCGTGAAGGACTTAGGTATTGGCTGTGGCTACAACTTTGAAGATTCCAATGGAACAATTCTCATTCTTGTTGGTGGAGCAGACGAAGACGCCCAGTCTCGTGCATCTACCATTAACGACCAGGACGGATACCTAGAAACCATCCGAACCGGGCATATACAGCTCAATGTGTGGGTATCCAATTCTGGCCCGTGGGATGATGCCGAACAACTGTCAACAGATATCGCCGACAATGTCAGCCATGCCGCTAAGCAGAATATGGCACAGGACACCGCAGGACAATAAATAGCGTCCCTGCCATAAACGCCCATGAACCCCCGCTCACTAGTGAGCGGGGGTTCATGGGTTACGTGGGGGGCCGATGATTCACAAAATCTACGGTGCCGATTAGAAAACTAATTGTTCACGCGGTCATCGTCATCGTCGTCATCAAAGTCATCGTGATCATCGTCGTCCATGCCATCGTCACGGTCATCATCCGTGTCATCAATGTCATCGCGATCATCGTCCAGCTCCTCAGTCGACGTCACCATAGTGGTCTGGACTGGAGTCGTATCGGATAGGTTCGCCCTTCGCCACCGAGTCGAGAGCGCAACTGGATAAGAACAGGTTTCAGGAGCTTTCCCCAAAAGAATCAGATCCAAACCAGAACCCCTCCCCGGCTAAGGTCAGCACCCATTGAGCTGCGAAAGAGAACTGATACTTGACTATCTTCACTGGTCACGCCACATATCTTCACAACTATTCGTTTCTGATAAAAAAATTTTGCAAAAAGCTACGCAAAAGTGACCTAGGACACTTATTCTTACTGTAAAAGAAACTAAATCGGCAGTCCTACCGATGAGGTTTCGCCTGATTAGGCCTCTCCGAAGACCACAGGACATGAACCACGGAAGATGAGTGACTATGACATCTAATCCACAGACCTCGATTCTCAATAAGGTGCGCAAAGCTTCGCGAGCTACCTCGGACCTCGTTCTCGGACTCGCACCGGTGACTCAGGCTGGCGTCCTCGGCTCGATGGGGCCCGGCGCGGCTGGTAAGGCATTAAGTTCCATCTACCGCTGGGACTTCCTGCCAGCTGGTCTCCTCGGCATTGCAGCCGGCCGCGATCCGCACCACACTGCGATTATTGATGATGGCGGCTCGCTGACCTACGAGGAGCTGCACGAGCGCTCCACTGCCCTGGCGCGAGCACTCCGTCACGGCGATATTCAGCAGCGCGACCGCATCGGTGTGCTGGCTCGCAACCACCGCGGTTTCATTATGGCTCTGTGTGCCCACGGTCGTCTCGGCACCGACCTGGTGCTGCTCAATACCGGCGCCTCCGCCGAGCAGACTCTGGCCGTAATTCGTGAACAGAAGATTGACTTCCTGTTCATTGATGAGGAATTCACTCACATGCTGCCGGAGGACTTCGATGAGTGCCCGGTCGCCGTGTCGTGGTTTGAAAACTACGGTGACACCTCCTGCGTTCGCGAGGGCTGGACCTCCATGCAGGAGATGCTGAAGACAGCACCGCCGGCAAAGTGGCCGACCGCCGAGCTGCCAACCCGCCCGCGCCGTGGCCGCGTTATTATTCTGACTTCCGGAACCACCGGCACTCCAAAGGGTGCCAAGCGTCCGGAGCCGCGCAGCTGGATGCCGGCATCTTCCATCATGAGCCGAATTCCTCTGCGTCAGCGTCGCCCGGCTTACCTTGCGGCTCCGCTGTTCCACACCTGGGGATTCGCGACTGCGCAGCTGTGCATCGCACTGCGTTCCACCATGATTATGCGCCGCAAGTTCGATCCAGCCGACAGCCTGCGCATTATCGAGCAGCACTCTCCGCACACCATCTTCCTGGTGCCGACCATGCTGCAGCGCATGATTGAGATTCTCCCGGACAACTACGACATCGGCGCGACATCGCTAAAGGTCATCGCATCCTGCGGTTCGGCTATTCCAGAGGGAATTGTCACCAAGACCCTCGAGCGCTTCGGGCCGGTTCTCTACAACCAGTACGGTTCCACGGAGGTCAGCTGGGCAACCATTGCTAACCCGGATGAGCTCAAGGCAAACCCAACCACAGCTGGTCGCGCACCGCTGGGCACTCGTGTCCAGATTCTCGACGAAGACGGCAACCGCGTCGCCGACGGCGAGACCGGTCGAATCTTCGTCGGCAACAACATGTTGTACGAGGGCTACACCCGCCCGGGCGCGGACAAGCAGGTCATTGACGGCATGGTCTGTACCGGTGACCTGGGTCGCATGGAAAACGGCTTGCTCTACATCTCCGGTCGCGAGGACGACATGATTGTCTCCGGTGGCGAGAACGTCTTCCCACGCCAGACCGAAGATGCACTCAGCCAGCTCGAGGGTATCCGCGAGTGCGCAGTCGCAGGTGTCCCGGATGAGCGCTTCGGTCAGGCCCTGGTCGCCTGGGTTGTCCGCGACGACTCCCCTGAGGGCCGCGCCCTGACCAATGAGCAGATTCGCACATACGTCAAGCAGCGCCTCAGCCGATTCGCCGTTCCGCGCGAGACCGTGTTCCTCGATGAACTGCCACGCAACGCAGTCGGCAAGGTGGTTCCTCGCCACCTGCCGAAGCCGTGGGAGAATGTCACCGAGGAGAAGGTGGCTTAGGGCGCAGGGACCGTCGTAAAGCGAACGGCAGACACGAAAAGGACGCGGTAAAAACTTCCGTTATGGAAGTTACCGCGTCCTTTTTGCGTGTCCTAGGAAGAACTAGAGCTGATTAGCCAGCGTTCAAAACACCGTAGTCCGTGACGGGCTCACGGAAAATCTCTTCGCCGTCCTGGGTCACGGTTACCGCATTCGGAGTGACGGTATACGTGTAGCCACCATTTTTCGCGACAGCACGGTTCCCGGAGAAACTATCTACTGTGTACGCATCCGGGGTATCCGAAATCTCACCGAAGTCACCAATGTAATGGCGCTGCTGGCGGTTATTGGAGTTCTCACAAATCACGGCCTTACCCGAAGAAGTCTCCGCCAACACACGCGCGTAATACCCACCCGAGCAGCGAGCGGTACTGCCAACCCAACCTTTGGCATCGATATCATCGCGATTCATACCGAACGCGCGAAGACCAAAATTTCCCCGCTGCGTAGTGGTAGGAGCGCTGCTCTCCGGCTGCTTCGTCGTTTCCGGCTCGACGGTCTGGGTATAGGTTTCCGTGTACGTCTCCACCGGCGCCGGGGACGCAGTGCTTGACGACGAGTCCCCTGCCGCAACCGTATCGGGAGACTGCGGGGAATTATCGGAGGAATTATTCAGGTAGTACGCGCCACCGATACCGGCGACCGCTGCAAGTGCGACACCGACGATGCCCAAAACCACGTACAGACCGTTGTTGCTCTTCTGCTCAGGTACCGGAGCCTGCTGATAAGCCGGATACTGCTGGGGTGAACCTCCCTGGTTCGGCCCCTGCGACTGGTACTGGTACTGAGGCTGGTACTCGTCTTGAGCCCCACCCTGCGGCTGCTCCCAGGCAGATGTTGCATAACCGTCCTGCTCCCAATCCTGCGGGGAGGACGAACGCGGGTTGTACTGGTCGGTCATCGCTAAATTCCTTATTACTTCAGAGCCACACTTGTGCTCGGCCAATAACGTGGTGGCTTGCGACTTCGCCCACAGCGGAACTTGCCACTACGTATTTTCCATTAACACTATGCGTTGCCCAGCGTACCCTGCTAGAAGCTAGCACTAGCTCAGAGTGGCACTTTGTTCTTGAAGAAATTGACGTAGTTCCGATCGGAGATCTTTCCCAGCATAAACTCTGGCTCCAACCCGAACATCGACCAACGAGTCTTCGTTGACCAGGACAGAGACTGAGGTGTCGTAGTGCGGTGGTAGCTAATTTGGTAACCGTCAGTGTGAACTCGAATCTGTGTGTATCCACCCGGATAGCCGAGTGCCGCACCCCGCTCACAGAAGTCCGTATCCCCGTAGTCAGCGATACCACGGCGGCTGCGGTGCGTATGACCAGCGAACACGCCTTTGGCACCCGGCGTGGCGGCCAGAATCTCCTGAAAAATCTTGGCCTGCTGCGCCTCGACCATGAATGCCTCACCACCGAAATGCGAACGCACCGCATCCTGAGTAAACGGGTGATGCGCAAACAAAATTGTCGGACGCTCTGGATCGTCTGCGAGTTCGGCACGCAATGCACGCATCTGCCGCTCATTAATACGTCCACCTGCATAACCAAACTCGGCGGTATCAACACCGATGAGGCGCACTTCGCCGACGCGAGTCGACCAGTGCTGCTGCGTCGGCACAAGACGCTGGCTGAAGTAATCCGGAACCGCGGTCTTGCCTTTGCGGATTCCGCGTCCCCGGAAACCATTGATATTGGGTAGCCCGGGCGGGTGCACATCGTGATTACCACGGGTGACAAACCAGTTTTTCCCAAACTCACCGAAAGTATCCAAAACCCTGATGAGTTCGTCATACTCCTCAGGGCGGTTGCTATCCGTGCAATCGCCATTGATGACGAGAGTGTCTAACCCGGCAGCCTTTACCGTGTCCACCAGACCCTGCAATTGCATAGAGGCAAAAGGCTGCTCTCCCGGACCGGAGGAAAGACCGAGGTTGCCAATGCGAATGCCGTCATGATTGGGCTTACCAATGTGTGTGTCATTCGTCAGCGCGAACGTCGCCAAATGTGCACCCTCCAGCGCTGGCAGAGTGCTTACGACGCCTGTCTTCTCCGGTGCCGTTTTGCTCATGGTGATATTCAGCGACGGAACCGCGCGACAGTTGTGTGACCAGCACTCAAAGCGGTACTCCCGTCCCGGCTCCAACCCGTCAATGACCACATGGTGGTAGCCCGACTCTGAGTACCCCTCGTGCACGAGCTCTAACTGCGTTGAATCCGCAGGACCAAGCAGCACCCGCTCATCCGAAGGAACGGTCGGCTTAATGAAGCCATACGCTGTCTGCACTCCCGGAGCATATGTTGCCCATGTAAATGCCACTGACGTGTCTGTGACAGTGATGACCTCCAAGTCGCTAGCCAGTACCTGCCACGACTTGGAATCCGACTGGGTAAGCCCCAGACCCGACGTGACGTACTCAAGGCCGTACGCTCCCGAGGTTTTCGCGACGGCCATTGAACTTGCAGCAAGAGTTGCAACAGAGAGGTAGGCCCGGCGGGAAATGCTCATGGCAAATAAGCCTAGAACCTAAAGATGAAAATTAGATGAACTCTCCCTCTAATCTCAGAAAAATAGGAACGCAACGACAAGAGACACACGGCCAAAACAGCGCAAAATAAAACACCGCCTACCAAGTCATGGCAGGACGGTGTTTTAGGAAAATGTGGCTTGAGCATCTTTGTGAGCTTTTACCGGCTCACCAGTATGTAGATTGCTCTGAAACTGTAACTACTTCAGTTCCTTGGAGGACAGGCCCAGGGTGCGGCGAGCAACGACCAGCTGCTGAATCTGCTGGGTACCTTCGAAGATGTCCAGGATCTTGACGTCGCGGGACCACTTCTCCAGCAGGTTACGCTCAGAGTAACCGAAGGTACCTGCCAGCTGAACGGCACGGAGGCAAATCTCGGTGCCTGCACGGCCGGCCTTGGCCTTACACTCGGAAGCTTCCAGAGTGTTCGGCTGCTTGTTGTCAGCCATCCACGCAGCGCGCAGAGCCAGGAGGTATGCAGCCTCCCAATCGGACTCCAGCTTCAGGTACTCAGCTGCAGCAGCGCTCTGGGTGTGTGCCGGTGCATCGTAGTCAATCTCGATGCCAGCCTCTTCCAGGATGCGACGCAGCTCTTCCAGCGAAGCACGGGAGACGCCGATGGCCATACCCGCAACCAGCGGACGAGTGTTGTCGAAGGTCGCCATTGCGCCGGCGAAGGACTTCTTAACATCAATGTCCGGGGAACCCAGCAGGTTCTCCTTCGGAACGCGGACATTGTCCAGGCGGAGCACTGCGGTATCCGAGGAACGAATACCCAGCTTCTCCTCCAGGCGCTCAACGGTGAAGCCCGGAGTGCCCTTCTTCACCAGGAAGGACTTGATGGCAGCACGGCCCTTGGACTTGTCCAGGGTCGCCCACACAACGACGGAGTCGGAACGCTCACCAGCAGTGACGAAGATCTTCTCACCGTTGATGACGTACTCATCACCATCGAGCTTGGCGGTGGTGGAAACTGCGGAGGAGTCAGAACCGAAGGACGGCTCGGTAATTGCCATGGAAGCCCAGGTCTTACCGAAAGCCTCCAGCTGCTCATCGGTAGCAACAGCTGCGATAGCTGCGTTACCTAGACCCTGGTACGGCAGGGACAGGGTCAGACCCACGTCACCCCAGCAGGTCTCAATAACGTTGAGCAGCGAAGCCATGTTGCCACCGTTTTTTACACCGGTGCGCTTCGGCTTCTTATCGTCACCACGTCCACCGGAAGCACCGGAGAAGCCACGGCCACCATCTGCCATGCCGTCCATCATGGAGGCAAGGGTGTCGAGTTCCTTCGGGTACTCGTGCTCAGCGAGATCGTACTTACGGGAAATCGGTCGGAAGATCTCAGCGGCGGCCTGATGCGACTGGGACGCGCCCGCCTTGAGGAACTTCGGCAGTTCGAGGTTAATCATTTTCTTTCCTCTTAATTCTTTTCGGCTGAAGTATCTAGCGGTTTACAGAACGACGATGCCTTCGGCGACACCAATTGCGCGGAGGTCACGGTACCAACGCTCAACCGGGTGCTCCTTGGTGAAGCCGTGGCCACCGAGCAGCTGCACACCGTCGGAACCAATCTTCATACCCTTTTCAGTGGCGAAGGTCTTAGCCAGAGCTGCCTCGCGAGCGAAGCCGCGACCCTGGTCAGCGCGGGAAGCACCGCGGAGAGTAATCATGCGGAGACCATCGAGCTCAATCTTGATGTCGGCGACCATGAAGGCCACTGCCTGGCGGTGGGAAATCGGCTCGCCGAATGCCTGACGCTCATTGACGTAAGGAATGACGTAGTCGAGAACTGCCTGAGAAGTACCCATTGCAAGAGCTGCCCAGCCGAGGCGGGAACGACGCAGAATGTCGAGGTATGCCTCTTCACGGTCTGCAGCCGAGGTGCTAGCGCCGCCGAGAATGTTCTCGGCCGGAACCTTGACATCCTTCAGGATGACGCGACCCATTGCGGCACCGCGCAGACCCATGGACGGGTCAGCCTCAACGTGGAGACCTTCAGTGTCGGACTCAACGATAACCAGAGCCGGCTTACCCTCGAGCTCAACACCGATGATGAACAGCTCAGCTGCGCCGGCGTTCGGAACGAAGGACTTAACACCGTTGAGGACCAGCGAATCGCCCTCGCGCTTTGCGGTGGTTTCAGGCTTGCGTGCGTCGAAAAGCGGGCGCGGCTCTGCGAGAACAACAGCGGCGGCCGGGACGTTCTCGCCAGCGAATGCCGGCAGGTAGGTCTTCTGCTGCGAGTCGGAGCCGTGAGCGGTCAGGGTGGCAGCGACACCGGCCGGAGCCAGCACTGCCAGAGCCAGACCCATGTCACCGTAGGACAGAGCCTCCGCGACCAGCGCGTTGGTGGTGACGTCCTCGCCGGTAGCGATGCCCTCGAAAGCCTCCGGGACGTTGATCATAGTGACGCCCAGCTCAGAAGCCTCAGAGACGAGATTCTCCGGGGGAGTTGCCTCGTGGTCGGACTTGTAAGCAGCCTCGCGCAAGCGCGACTCAGCAAACTCCTTAACCGTCTCGACGATCATCTGCTGATCCTCGGTCGGGGTGAGGTCGAAGAGCTTCTTTGCCTTCTCCTCGGCTGCGGCCTCCTGTGCAGCCTGGGCTTCCTCAGCCGGACGCTCCGGCTTACCGGAACCGGAAATCTTCTTAAACTGACGGTTCGCGGCACCAAGGGTCTTAAAACCGGACTTGGTGGACTGGTACACCACGCGGTCGATCTTTGGCTGAAGGTCGTACTTCTGGGCGAAGTCCGAACCAGTAATCGACGTGATGAACCGCATTGCCGCTCCGATAGCGTCGCGACCAGGGTTATTGCGGCCGACAGTCGAATCTTCGCGGTTCTTCTTCTCGCTCATGTGATCATGGCCTTTCGAGTCAGAACTATTACTGGCATAACAATAAAACAATCACGTGACCGTTGTCACAAGAATTGAAAAAACATTGCCAAGTAACAGAAAACTTTCAGGCTTCTAACTTGTCAGGCGATAACGCGGTTAACAACGTAGTTGCGATCAGAGAGCTCACCAAGCAGAGCCTCGGGCTCGAAACCGTACATCGCCCAACGGGCACGCGCAGTCCACGCAAGCGCATCTTCGCTGCTCAAACGGTGAAAGTTAACCTGGTAGCCACCGGAGTAGACATGCAGCAGTGTGTAGCCACCGGGGTATGCTTTGCACGCGCCGGTCTCCAAATAATCAACGCCGGCCCCAACATCACCGCGAGTACGCTTTGCACGGTGGGTGTGACCTGCCCCCGCAAAGAATACACCCGGAGCGTCGTTAAGCATCTGCTGCAAGCGTCGTGCATCAGCGCTGTTGAGAATGAAGGTGGGCCCGGCAGCATGTGTCCAACCAGCCTCGGAGGTAATTGGGTGATGAGCCAGCACAACTGTCGGCTTACTGGGGTCACGCTGCAATTCCCGCTCCAGTGCATCGAACTGTTCCGGGCTAATTTCGCCGCCGGACTCATCCAACTTCGATGAATCCAGCCCTATGACACGGACCGGCCCCTGCTGAGTGACCCACAGTTCCTGCCGCGGACGCCCCAGGAGAACACCGAAGGGATCGCGATGATTCTCGGTACCCTCCAAAACCGGGAATTCGTCGTAGCCAGCAGATGGATCGGCATCCGGCTTATGCGGACGATCATGATTGCCGCGGGTGACAAACCACTGCCGCTCCTGAGCACCAAAAGTATTCATAATCTCGGCAAATCGACGCACCTCCGCCGGACGTGCTTCCGACGTGGCATCACCGTTGACGAAAACCTTTTCAATCCCCATCCCCCGCAGCTCGGCGAGCGCAGCCGTCAGCATGACCTCGGGATACGGCGCGGCACCCGGTTCAGAAAAGATAGGAGCGGGGAAATCGCCGGTGATAATACCGTGCCCATTTTCGCCAATATGCGCGTCATTAAGGATGGCAATCGTGGTCAGGTACTCCCCTTCCGGAGCGACCAACGTCGTGAACTGTCCAGTTTGCTCGGGTGCATTGGGGAGGTTTCGGGTAATTAATCCCGGCTCGGCGACCAGTCCATTCGATCGACATTCGAAACGGTACGTGGTTCCAGGGCGCAGCTTATCGACGGTCACAAAGTGGTAGCCAACCTGCGTCTCGTCCTTATGTACCACGGGTAGCTCGCCGCCCTCATCGGCATCGACTGGCACTAGCGCAACTTCAGTGTCGGCCGGCGCCAGTGGAGCCAGCTTCCCCCACGCTGGATGTGGGCCTGCATACGTCGCCCACGAAAATGTCACCGACGTATCGGTCACGGTCACGACTTCCAGGTCCGTCACAACAAGGCCGCTGGTCAACCCGGTGAATGGAAACGGCGACTGGTTCGGGGCCGCCGATGCAACTGCTCGCGTCCCGACGCTATTGACGGCAACCGCTACAGCCCCCGCACCCGCTACTGCTCCCAAGCGCAATACGGATCGCCGATCAATTTTCTTATTCCCATTTACCGAATTCACGGGTGAAGAAATTACGGGATAAAAATAATCCCGGTGATAACACCGGGATAACTACACATGAATTCAGTCGCTTACGCTTCCGGCTTCACGATCGGGAACAGCACGGTTTCGCGAATGCCAAGGCCGGTCAGGGCCATCAGCAGGCGGTCAATGCCCATGCCCACACCGGTCGTCGGCGGCATGCCCTGCTCCATTGCGTGCAGGAAGTCCTCATCCAGAACCATGGCCTCGTCGTCGCCGCCAGCGGCCAGTCGCGCCTGATCCTCAAAGCGCTCACGCTGGACAACCGGGTCAACCAGCTCGGAGTAGCCGGTAGCCAGCTCGAAGCCACGGACGTAAAGATCCCACTTCTCGGTCACGCCAGGCTTGGAGCGGTGCTGACGAGTCAGCGGAGAGGTCTCGACCGGGAAGTCGCGGACAAAGATAGGACCGTCGAGCTGGTCTTCACAGAGCAGCTCCCAGATTTCCTCAACCAGCTTGCCGTGGCCCCAGCCGCCCTTCTCCGGAACCTCAAGGCCAATCACATCGGCGATTGCCTTGAGCTCCTCGACGGTCGAGTCAATAGTGACTTCCGGCTGACCAGGGAACTTGCGAGCAAGTGCCTCGTTCAGCGACGGGTACATCTCAATCTGCTTCCACTCGCCGCCAAAGTCGAACTCCGTACCGTCGGCAAGCGTAACAGTCGTCGAACCGAAGACCGCGACGCAGATTTCCTGAATGACCTCGCGGACGGTGCGGGCGGAGTCATCGTAGGTGCCGAATGCCTCGTAGTACTCCAGCATCGCGAACTCCGGGCTGTGCGAGGAGTCGATACCCTCGTTGCGGAAGTTACGGTTGATCTCAAAGACTCGCTCCATACCGCCGACGACGCAGCGCTTGAGGAAAAGCTCCGGCGCGATACGCAGGTAGAGATCGATGTCCAAAGCGTTGGAATGAGTCACGAACGGACGTGCAGCTGCACCGCCGTGCAGAGTCTGCAGCATCGGGGTTTCGACCTCGAGGAAACCGCGACGCTCAAGTGCGTGGCGCAGCTCGCGGATGACCTTGATGCGAGTCAGTGCGTTAGTACGAGCCTGCTCACGCATAATCAGGTCCGTGTAGCGGTGACGCACGCGGCTGTCCTCGGACAGATCAGCGAACGACACCGGCAGCGGACGCAGAGCCTTCGAGGCCATCTGCCACTCGGTAGCCATCACAGACAACTCGCCGCGGCGCGAAGAAATTACGCGGCCAGTAATGAGGACGAAGTCGCCCATATCTACGTCCGACTTCCAAGCAGCCAGGGCGTCCTCGCCGACCTCAGCCTTGGAAAGCATGGCCTGCAGGGTCGTGCCGTCACCCTCCTGCAGAGCGGCAAAGCAGAGCTTGCCGGTGTTACGAATAAACATGACACGACCAATGACGGTCACGACATCCTGAGTCTCCTCGCCAGCCTCGAGGTGGCCCCACTCTTCACGGACATCCTTGAGAGAGTGAGTACGGGGAACCTCAACCGGGTACGGCTGAATTCCAGCCTCGAGCAGGCGGTCACGCTTCTCGCGGCGAATGCGCAGCTGCTCAGGAACGGTGGCGGTGTTTTCAGGGGTCTTCTTCGCGTCAGTCACGGCTATAAAGGTTAGCCGACTACACCGCCGACCTGCTAGTTGAGTGCCCTTTAGACGCCAATCTTCTTGCCATCAGTGCGTACAACCTGAACGACGGCCGGGCGTGGCTGCTCCTTGCCGCCGTCCGGCCAGTGCGAGGTCGGGTTGGTGGTCGGGTCCGGGTTGTCGCCGACTGGATGACCCTGATCCGTCTCGATTTCGCCCGGGTGCTGGACGTTGACCATCACGCGGTTGGAGAAGATCTGCGGACCACAGGTCTCTGCAGCAACCGGAACAGTCAGGAAGCACTTGGTCTCACCACGACGCTCGCCTTCGACGGCAACGGCGAAAAGGCCGTCGTTGGAGTCCAGCGCGTTGCCGTCGGTGGAAACCCACAGGTTGCCGTACTCGTCAAAGGCGACGTTGTCCGGGCAGGAAATTGGCGAGACCGATTCCTTGTCGAAGCCACCGAAGTAGGTGTAAGCCTCGTTCGGGTCACCACAGACCAGCAGGAGGTTCCACTTGCCCTTGGTACCGGCGTGGTCATCTTCCATCTCCAGAACAAGGCCATTCTTGTTCTCGGTGATTGGTGCGACCTCGACGGCGTCGGCAAGCGGGCGCCCTGCACCATCCTTGCGTTCCTTGCCCTTGTCGTCCTTCGCGCCCGCCTTACCGCGGTACTTGTTGTTGGTCAGCGCCGCGTAGACCTTACCGGTCTTCGGAGACGGCTCGATATCCTCCGGGCGGTCCATACGGGTCGCACCGACCTTGTCACCGGCGATGCGGGTGTAGATGCAGACCTCTTCGGCGGTCATGCCATCAACGTGGGACTCGTGCTTGCCGTCTGCCTTGGCGGTCATCAGCGGAAGCCACTCAATGTCACCGTCGAAACGGCCGTCCTTCGGCAGCTCACCGGAGCCGTCAATCTCGGACTCGGAATTACCGTTGAACTTACCGACGTAGAGAGTGCCCTCGGACAGAATGCCCATGTTGTGCTTGAGGTCCCCCTCCTTAATCTTGCGGGAGGAGACGAACTTGTAGATGTATTCGAAACGCTCGTCGTCGCCGGAGTAGCACACGACCGTGCCGTCGTCGGTGACGTAAATCTGACCGGCTTCATGCTTGAAACGGCCCACTGCGGTGTGCTTGACCGGGGTGGAGTTCGGGTCAGATGGGTCAATCTCTACCAGCCAGAAGAAGCGGTTCGGCTCGTTCGGCTCCTTGGAGACATCGAAGCGGTCGTAGTACTTCTCCCACGCGCGGTCGGACAGCTCTTCATTCTTGACCGAGTAGCGCTTGAGCTTCTTAACTGCGTCCTCGTCCTTGAGCTTGCCAACGTTGCCGAAGTACTGGTCAACGTTCTCCTCACCGGACAGGTAGGTACCCCACGGAGTAACACCACCGGAGCAGTTGTTCAAAGTTCCCTCGACCTTCATACCGGTCGGGTCAGCCTTGGTCTTCAGCAGATCGTGACCAGCAGCCGGGCCGTCAACTGTGAATTCGGTGAAGCCAGTGATGCGACGGTTACGCTTGTCGCTGAGAATTGGCTTCAGGAATCCCTTGTCATCCTCTTCCACAGCAAGGATGGTCTGGCCGTGGGCAGCCAGTCCGATGTCGACCTGCTCCTTAGTGGCATCTTCTTTCTTGTAGGCACGGAACATCATCGGCTCGGTGGTGTACTCGTGCGAGCAAACGTACAGCAGTGTGCCGTCTTCAGCCTTAATCAGGCCAGCGAAGTCATTGTTGAAGCCGAACTGCTTCAGCTGGTTTTCCGGAGTCTGCTTGTCAAAGTCGAACTCCGGGCCACCCTCGTGGATTGGGTCGCCCCAGCGAATCAGAACATTCTGCTCGTAGCCGTCCGGGATAACGACTGCGTCTTCCGTGTTCGGCTTGACGGCTTCGAAACGCATACCCTCCGGCGATTCGTCCTTGCTACCGTCACCGGCAGCAGCGGTACCGGAGGCGTCGGAGCCACCTGCGGCGCTGCCCGAATCATCAGAGGAGCAAGCGGCCAGCACGGCGCCACCGCCGACCGCAAGAGCACTAGCACCAGTGACCTTCAGTGCCGCGCGACGGGAGAATGCGCGCTGGGAGAACGCCTCCTTCGCAACATCACCGAAGTACTGGTTGTCCGAGAACTCGTTCGGAGCATCGTCAGCACAGGCATTACCACACTTGTAAGTGCAGGTCAGAGAGCTGCGAGAGGTAGCAAAAGGATTTGTCAGCAGATTCTTGCCAATACGAACCACGGGGAGACCGCCTTTGTATAGCTTCGACTAGGTGAGGAAATGGAAAACTAAAACTTTTAGATCCTCTAAGAAGCTAAGGACGTTGCGTTACCTTTCGGTTTCTAAAAATCAACTCGCCAATGAGCTTTAGCTGACGGTCTAATGACTTGCGCTTTAACGCAAAGTGAACACCCTGGTGTTGCGGTTCTCCGGCTCGACTCTTCTCTCCAACTACGCAGTCGAGCCCCAGCTCTGCGGGCTACGTGGACTAGCCCTGGTTCTCCGGGCTACGCGGATTCTTCAAATCAGAACCCTCCGGCACATCCGCCGGGTCATTGCCACTTTCCAGAATCTTGTTGTCCTCATCGACGAAGATGACATTCGGCTTGTACGTACGCGCCTCAGCGTCATCCATCATTCCGTAGCCGATGATAATAACCAGATCACCCGGCGATATCAGACGAGCGGCGGCACCATTGATAGAAATGATGCCCGAGCCGCGCTCTCCGGTAATGCAGTAAGTAGTAAGCCGGTTGCCATTATTGATATCGACGATGTCGACGGCTTCACCTTCAAGCAGGTCGGCCGCTTCCATCAAATCAGCGTCAATCGTGCACGATCCAACGTAGTGAAGATCAGCCTGAGTCACCGTGGCACGGTGAATCTTGGACTTCAACATAGTGCGAAACATGAAAAAGGTAGGTCCCTTCCTGGATTCGTCCCCTGGATGCTTGCCTACCGCGGCACCCCTTAGCGTGGCAGGTTGTTAGTCGGCACACTATAATACGACAACTTCCCAGCCACGAAAAACTACTTCGAAAAGCCGTCCTACTCGCTGTCCTGCTCAACGCCAAAGCCGGCGTTCTTCAGGTTTTCTTTGCTGGACTCATCTTTCAGGCGGGCATCCCGAGCAGCGCGGACCTTTTCCTGCAGCTCAGCCAACTCAGCAGCCTCTTGCTCAGTCAGCTCGCCGTCCAGCCCCGCAGCCGACAGGGCCGCTGACGCAATTTCGGCGTCCTTCTGCCCGAGCTGACCGAAACCGTTTGCCGAATCCGGGCGCGGCGCACCCAGAATCAAGCCAACATTATCAATGAGACGAGTAGTGCCGACCTTCGCAGCAACCAGTAGGCGAGCTTCAGTCTCCTGGCCGTCGCCGCGCAACACCTCGTCGGAAAGCGGGGCGAGCGCAGCGTCACGCAGCTCCAAATAATCCAACTCGACCTCAGGCTGGCTGGCGAGCACGCCACGCGCGGTTTCCAGCACAGCATCCGCACCACGGTCCGCGACAAAAGCGCCGGCAGTCAGCGCAGCGGACAGGGTTACTGCGAGATTGCGCTGCTCCTCGGAAAGATAGCGGTTGCGGGAGCTCATAGCCAGCCCATCGGCCTCGCGAATCACTGGCACACCGTGCAGCTGCACCGGCATATTCAGGTCAGTGACCATCTGCTGCATCAGGCACAGCTGCTGGTAGTCCTTCTCACCAAAAACGGCATCAGTGCAGTTGGTGATGTTGAAAAGCTTGTTAACCACTGTCAACGCACCGGCGAAGTGCCCCGGGCGAGTAGCACCTTCGAGCTCAGTAGCCAGCGGCCCCGGCTGCACGGTCGTGCGGAAACCGTTGGGGTACATCTCCTTCGCGTTCGGCGCAAAGACCAGCTCAGCACCGACAGCGCGGAGCTTCTCCACGTCTTCATCCAGAGTCCGCGGGTAGGCATCAAAGTCCTCCCCCTCACCGAACTGCAGCGGATTGACGAAAATCGACACCACCACAACAGCGCGCGGCAGTGTCTTCGCGGCCTGTACTAGTTCAAGGTGCCCCTGGTGTAGCGCACCCATCGTAGGTACGAGCACCACCGGCCGCCCGGTCTTCCGCAACGCACGGGTGACCTGCGCGATTCCCGCAATAGTCCTGTGAACAGTTGTCTCTCCGGCGGTATACCCCGTCATGTTTCCTCCGCGTTCAGATCTACCGGACCAAACTTTTCGTCCGACGGCAATACCTTACGCCACATCCCGGATGACCAGAACAACCAGCCCGCTCAGCTCATCGGCGCAGGTACCGCAAAACTTCGTTGGCGCCGCGCAGCTCGGCGATGCGCTCGGCAAGAGCCAGGTAGGCGGTTCCCATTTCCGGCGCCACCGCTTCAATTTCGCGTTCATGCTTGACGACGGTTCCAAGGTCGTCCCGCGTCACCGGGCCGGTCAGCCCCCGGGAACCCCACCTCAAGGCATTGTCCAATGAAGCTTCAAGCAGTGGTCGGAGCAGTTCGGCGGCCTGGCCTCGACGCAGTTCAGCTAGGTCGGTGTCTTCGGCTGCCGCATCTCCGCCGATAGTGGTTGCCAGCATTTCTACTGCATCGACCACAACTGCGCCGAGACCGTTTGAGCCGTGGGCCATAGCCGCGTGATAGAGGCCGCGGTGCCGTTCGTTGATGAACACCGGACGACCACCGAGTTCACCAATGAGCAGTTCACTGACTGTTTTCGCGAGCTCATCCCCAACCGTGATGCCCCATGGGCAACCGGTCAGAAGCTCGGAGTCGTCGTCAAGCCCTGCGAACGTCATTGCGGGATGGGCTGCGATGGTCAGCGCGCCGGTGAGCGCGACCGGATCGAGCACGGCACGCCCGAGGGATCCAGAAGTATGCATGACGATGCGTCCGGGGCCGACGTGGCGGGCAACTTCCTCGGCAACCTCGGCGATGGCGCGATCCGGCACGGCGATGACGATGAGCTCGCAGGTGGAAGCTGTGTCGGCAATGCTACTGACCTGGGCGTTCGGGAGGCGTAGATGTGCTCGTGTGACCGATTCTGGTGAGCGCGCGACCACATGGGTGACACGATGCCCACAGCGCTCTAGCGCTTGGCCGAGCGCAACCCCGACTTTTCCGGCAGAAATAATCCCCACCGTCAACCGCGGAGCGGTTGTCCGATGGGGATGGGAATCATGCTGGCTTTGCGTCATGACTGACTAGGTTAGACCAAACCAGCTATGTGCGGTGAGTAGGCCGCGCATACGCAGCTGGCGGCTAGGCTTCTTCGTCCTCGCGCTGCTCCCTCTTCTTGCGCATCTGCGCCATCAGCTCGGCGACAGTGAGGCTGCCCTTGTTGTCCTCAGCACGGCGCCGACCGTGGCTTGCAGGCTCTTGCGCCGTTTTTTGAGCTGACTCTTCTGCAAGGTCCTCATCGCGAATGGCCTGCAGCTGGCGAGTCGGAGAGTCCGAGGCATCGTCCGATTCCGGCGCAGCGAATGGGTGCCGTGCACCGTGTGCCTCGTGAGCACCGCCCTGAGAATCATCCTCTGCAGCGTCCTCGGCCGGGGTTTCCTGCCAGTTGATGGCGCGGAAAGAGTTAGTGGAGAACTTCTCCTTGGAAACGGTTTCGTCATCCTTGGAATCGGCGACTTCGTGGACGTCAACCGGCTGACCAGACGGCGAGAATGTACGGCGCATGTCGGTGGCCTCGGCATCTTCAACCGGCGAAGCGGAGGATGCGGAGCCCGTGCCGCCGTGCTGGGTATGAGCGCCGACAGTGCCGTTAGCGGTCATCTCAGCACGGTGGGAAGTCGCGCGTGGTGTCGGCCGGTCGTGACCGGTCGGATCCTTCATCGGCGAGGCTTGCTGTGGCGAGTCGAGCTCACGCAGACGCTCGGCCTGGGCGCGAAGAGCAACCTGCTCGTCGTCGAAATCCTCCCCCATGAACTCAGCAAGCTGGGCGCGCAGTGCAAAGACCTCAGCGCGCAGCGCCGCAATGTTGTCATCGTTGTTGCCCTCAAGCGAGTCCAGGTAGTTCTGCTCGAGAATCAGTTCCTGCTCACGGTGAGTAGCCAGCTCGCGGTCAAGCTCCACCTTGTGCAGCTCCTCGATTGTCTCCAACCGCTTGCGCTCCAGCGCAATGGTCTTGCGGTATCGAGTCACCAGCACAGCCCCGATAACTGCCGACCACAACGCCAGCAGCACGGCAACCTTCATCCACCCGGCAGAGGAGGCAAAGAGCATGACGATACTGGCAATCACCGCGAGCATCAGCAGCACAACCATGAGAATGACGGCGGTTTTCTCCGTCATACCATCGGTAGAACTGAATTTCGTCACATCATTGCTCTGCTCATCTGCATATGCCGCATCAGCCCCGGAGTTAGCCCCAGCGGAGTAGCTTTCGAAAGCCGAAGAAGGCGACGGAGACGGAGACTCGGCCATATCCGACGAAGTAGCTGCCGCGTCGCCCTGAAAATATGCGGCATCACCCGAGCGCTTCGGGTCATTACCGGCGTTGGAGAGGTCAGTCATAACTCCCACCCTACCGAGTTAGTTCCCATTTCCCCGCTAGGAGGCGAAGAATTTTCGCCATCAGTTGGCAATTGGCAAACTTTTTCCAGCCACAGCCCCGCCGCAGCGAGCAAAATGCCGGATACTGTGCCGACAATCATGATCGGCCCGTCGGCCTGTGCAGCCGCAAGCTCCGTCCACTTCGGCAAAGCCCACAGCACGCCACCGGCGTACAAACCTCCGAGAATCGCCCCCAACCATGCGGATGCCGTACCGACCACCAGCCATCGCGACAACGTTAACGGCTGCACCTGGCTGCGATCCTGCCCGACCTTCCCCTCTTTCAGCACCGACTTAATCCACCGCGCTGCCGCCACACAGACAGCTGTGAGCAACCAGGGAAACCCCAGGTCCCACCAACTTCGTGGCCCGAGCGCACCGAAAAACTGTGCCACGATCATCCATGACGCCAGTGCGAGAACCAGCGCAGATGCAGCCAACGTAATCGGTGAGGTCGGTTTCATCTCTAGGCCTCTTCTCCATCCGCGCTGTCTGCTAGACGCACTGCGTTTACGTCTTCAGGTGCCAGCTTATCGACGAGTGCCGCGACCCGAACTCCCCCCAATTCGGCATCCGGGTCGGCATCGAGCCACGGCACCAGTACAAAGGCACGCTCGGTTGCCCACGGATGCGGCAGGGTCAGAGTCGAATCGTCAGAGATGATCTCCTCGCCGGTGTCCTTGTCGATGACCTGCACAATGTCCACGTCGAGCGCCCGTGGTCCCCAGTGAATTTCGCGCACTCGACCAGCGTCATTTTCCAGTTTCCAACCAGCTTCCAGCAGCTCCATTGGTGTCCGGGACGTATCGACAATGAGCACGGCATTGAGGAAGTCACCCTGCTCTACCCCACCCCAAGGTGGGGTGGCATAAATTTTTGAGGCTGCGACCAATTCATCGGCGAAGAAGGCCTGCACACCAGTTAGGTTTTCTCGCGCGCGGTCCATGTTCGCGCCGATAGAAAGAACGGCGCGAATCATGCCAACCGCTTCTTCCGCGAACGGCGGGCTGTTACCGCAGCGTCATCAAAGTCGAGCGGAATGGGCGCATGCGGTTTGTGAATGGTTACTTCCACCGCATGTAACAGTGGGGACAATCCGCGTTCGGCGCGGCCATCGTCGTCGGCAAGCACTGCTTCGGCAATCTCGGTCGCGACGGTTTCGATGAGGTTGCGCGGAGTGCCGGTCAAAATTCCGTGCGCTGTGGCTGCGATGTCGGCGTAGTTGACGGTGTCGTCCAGCTCGTCGCTGGCAGCGGCACCGGAGAAATCCAACCACAGGGTGACATCACAGATGAAGTCCTGGCCATCGCGGCGCTCGAAGTCGAGACAGCCGTGGTAGCCGCGGGCTTTCAGACCTTTGAGTTCAATGCGATCAGCCACTGTTTCTACTCGTCTCCTTCCAGAGCCGCCTCGGCTGGCGATTCAGCAGGAGACTCATCGTGCTGTGCAGCGCGGTTAGAGCCACCTTCCGGATAGTCGCCGGCCGCGGTGTAACCGGTCAGTGAGCGGCCAAGGTTCCATGCCTGCGCCACCCGCACTGCGTCGAGGTTGTCGGCCACATTGTGAACTCGAACCGCCCATGCGCCCGCCGCTGCGGACAGCGCGGAAATTGCCGTAGTCGCAGCATCAGCCTGCTTTGGTGCGCGTGCCTCACTGCCGACGGCGGCGGCGAAACGCTTGCGGGAAGCACCGACCAACACGGGGAAACCGAGGTCAATAAGCTCCGGCAGGCCGTGGAGGAGCGCCCAATTGTCATCGGCGTTCTTGGCAAAGCCCAGGCCTGGGTCGAGGACAATATTTTCCTCGGCGATGCCGGCGCCCATGGCACCGTCGACAAGCTGAAGCAGGTGCTCACGGACATCGGCGACAATGCCGTCCGGGTGAGTTTCGGCGCGTCCAGAAGCGGAGCCGAAGCGATCGGTCTTCCAGTGCATCAGGCAGATGGGCACATCGGCATCGGCGCAGACTGCGTACATGTTGGGGTCTGCGAGACCGCCGGAGACATCGTTGATGAACACCGCGCCCCTGGCGATTGCTGCCTCTGCGACACTTGCGCGCATAGTATCGACGCTGATCAGGTGCCCGTCTGCCGCGAGCTCACGGACCACCGGCACGACCCGGGCAATTTCCTCATCCTCGGAAACGCGGTGTGCGCCGGGACGAGTGGACTCGCCACCGATGTCGAGAATATGTGCGCCTTCAGCGAGCAGCTCGTGCGCATGGGCAATCGCCGCGTCGAAGGTCTTGTACAGGCCGCCATCGGAAAAGCTGTCCTCGGTGACGTTGACAATGCCCATCACTTTGCAGAGCTGATTCTCGATACCCATCTCCGCCGGCTGTCCTGCCTGCGCTTGCAAGGGGGATTCAGTCACCTTGTTGTCCAGCCTTTCCAATCGACCATTTAACTGTTGCGTTAGCTCTTGCGGATGAGCGCCATTGCCTCTGCGCGCGAACGGGCATCCGTCTTGAAGCCACCGCGGACGGCTGAGGTCACCGTGCGCGCACCCGGTTTGCGGATACCGCGCATGGCCATGCAGAGATGCTCCGCTTCAATGACGACGATCGCCGAGGCCGGATCCAGCCGCTCCACCAAGGCATCCGCAACCTGACTGGTCAGACGCTCCTGCACCTGCGGGCGCTTCGCATAGCCATCGACCAGACGAGCGAGCTTGGACAGGCCCGTCACACGACCGTCCTTGCCCGGGATGTAACCAATGTGGGCAACGCCGAAGAACGGCACCAAATGGTGCTCACAGGTGGAGTAAATCGGGATGTCCTTCACCAAAACGAGTTCTTGATGATCCTCGTTGAAGGTCTTTGCCAGCACCTCAGACGGATCTTCAAACAGGCCCGCGAAAACCTCACGGTAGGCTCGCGCCACTCGCGCCGGTGTCTCCTTCAGGCCTTCCCTGTCGGGATCCTCACCGACGGCAATCAACAGTTCACGAACCGCAGCCTCGGCCCGCCCCTGATCGAATTCGCGCTCCATGATGTGTACTTATCGCTCCTCGTTGGTGTCCGGCTTGTCCTGCCAGGCGCTGTTGTCTTCGTTTCGCTTGACGACGCCGTCCTTATCCGAATCGTGCATCTGTGCCCCCTTGTCATCGGAGTTGTCGGCGTTCTTCGGGTTTTCCGGACGTTCTGTGTGTTCCGGCTGCTCGTTATCCGGCAGGCGGAATCCGCGCAGCTCCTGCTGTTCTCCTGCCGACGGCATCACCGTAGTCGGGGTGGCATCGCTGCCAGAGTTGTCCTGGCGGTGACGTCCGCCCTGCCTGTCCCACGGCATCTTCGGAGGGGCAGGGATATTCGCGGAGCCGTTGCCACCGCTGCTACCAGTACCGGTTGCCTTCGAGCCGAAGTCCGGCGCACCTGCCGGGTAGTTAGCAGTGCCCGGGTGCTGGCCACGCGCGTTGCCCTGGCCTTCCTGCGAACCCGGCTGGTTCTGCCCATCAGGGCGAGGAGTCGGCGCAGGCGCCGGTGCCGGTGCGGGAGCCGAACTGTGCGTGCTGCCGGTATCCTTCGGCGGCCAACCTGGAGCGGTCCAACCAGCCGGCGGTGGGGTGCCACCGTAAACCGGAACATTCGGTCGGTCCTGCTGGGCGCCCGGCAAACCCGGGACACTAGCATTACCGGCACCAGCGGAGCCTGCCGGCCCCTGACCATTGCCGTTGTTGCCCGCGTCCTGGTTCTCCGGTTCGCGGCGACGCACCGGCGCGAAGATGTTGACACGCTTCGGCGGTTCCTCGCCGCGCTCGATTGCCAACTCCACCGGTGTCTTCACCGGCTCGCGGCCATCGGCCGGGTGCTTAGTGTCGCTATCGAAGAAGTTCAGGCGCTCACGGGGAACGACATCGGTGAAGATAACTTCCAGATCCGGACGACGCAGAGTCTCCTTCTCCAGCAGTTTCTCAGCCAGAACATCGAGAGTGTCGCGGTTTTCCTTCAAGATGGCGTAGGCCTCGTCATGAGCCTTATTGATCAGCAAACGAACCTGCTGATCAATGGTTGCTGCCACCTCCGGAGAGTAGTCCAAAGAGCCGCTGCCACCGCGGCCGACGAACGGGTCGCCCTGCTCCTCCCCGTACTTCACCGGGCCGAGCTCCGGCGACATGCCGTACTCGGTCACCATGGCGCGAGCAATCTTGGTGGCCTGCTCAATATCGGCAGAAGCACCGGTAGTCGGCAGTCCGAAAACCAGCTCCTCGGCAGCGCGACCACCCATGGCGAAGACCAGACGGGCAAAGAGCTCTGGCAGGTTATACATGCCCTTGTCGTCCTCGGGGACGGTCAGCGCATGTCCACCAGTGCGACCGCGAGCCAAGATGGTGACCTTGTAAACACGCTCGATGTCCTTCAGCGCCCATGCGGCCAAGGTGTGACCACCCTCGTGGTAGGCGGTGACCTTCTTCTCCTGCTCGGAAATCACCTTGGAGGTACGACGCGGACCACCGATAACTCGGTCGACTGCCTCTTCCAACGCATCCGCAGTAATGATGTTGCCGTTGACGCGAGCGGTCAGCAACGCCGCTTCATTCAGCACGTTCTGCAGATCAGCACCGCTCATACCGGCGGTGCGCTTCGCCAGCGACGTCAGATCCGCATCCGGACCCAGCGGCTTGTTCCGGGCGTGGACCTTCAGAATTGCCTCACGGCCCTTCAGGTCTGGCGCACCCACCGGAATCTGTCGGTCAAAACGGCCCGGACGCAGCAGCGCCGGGTCGAGAATATCCGGACGGTTGGTCGCAGCCATGATGATTACGCCCTGACGATCACCAAAACCATCCATCTCCACCAGCAGCTGGTTCAGGGTTTGCTCACGCTCATCATGGCCGCCGCCCATACCGGCACCACGCTGGCGACCGACGGCGTCAATCTCGTCGATGAAGATAATGCACGGGCTGTTTTCCTTGGCCTGATTAAACAGGTCACGGACACGAGAGGCACCGACACCGACGAACATTTCAACGAAGTCCGAACCCGAGATGGTGTAGAAAGGCACTCCTGCCTCACCGGCGACGGCGCGGGCCAGCAAGGTCTTACCGGTACCGGGAGGACCGTAGAGCAGAACACCACGCGGAATCTTCGCGCCGAGCTCCTCGTAGCGAGCTGGGTGCTGCAGGAAATCCCTAATCTCGTCGAGCTCCTGGACGGCCTCATCGGCACCAGCAACATCCTCGAACGTATTGGTCGGGGTCTCCTTGTTCAGCAGCTTGGCGCGGTTGCCACCAAAGCCGAACATGCCGTTCTTGCCGCCTTGCATGCGGCTGAAGAAGTACATGATGACGAAGAAGAAGATCACCATCGGCAGCAGGAAGCCCAAGGTGGACATCAGGAAGGAATCCTGCGTGACCTTGGTATCGAACTTCTCCATGCCCTCGGCGGCGGTGACCTTGTCAAAGACTTGGTCGGTCGCACGCGCTGGGTACTTGGTCATCACCTTCGTGACGTCCTCAGTGCCCTCGACCTCCACGCCCTTCTTCAGGGTGAGGCGAATTCGCTGTTCGCGATCGTCGATCTGAGCTTCCGTGACATTGCCCTTATCCAACTGGGTCAGGGCAACGGACGTATCCACCTCGCGGTATTCCCGGGAATCATCCGCCAGCTGAGTAATAGCAAAGAGGATAATCAGGATGATGCCGGCAACGGTGGCAAACCGGAACACCTTTTTCTTGTCCATACAGTGGGTTCGCTTTTCGCTCTCTACATCTATTAGTTGCTTTTATTAATTGTACGCATCAACGAGTTCTTCTCGAAGACACATCAATGACACAACGTGGGGCCAGGGCTCATGGCACCTGACCCCACAGTAGGCATAACGCATCGCAACCGAAAAAAGTTTCCAACTCCTACTTTTCATCGCTAGAAGACAGCTAGAACTGCCGGAGGTACGCGCGCAATGCCCGTCGTCAAGCATCGGCACTGTGCAATAGCGCCGAAGACAGACCTAGCCCTGGTAAACGCGCGGGTGAAGCGTGCCGACGTACGGCAAATCGCGGTAACGTTCGGCGTAATCCAGGCCGTAACCGATGACGAACTCGTTCGGAATGTCGAAGCCAACATCCGCAACATCCAGGCTGGTGCGCACAGCCTCCGGCTTACGCAGCAGCGTAATGACCTCCAGGGAGCGCGGATTACGGTTGCGCAGGTTCTTCATCAACCAGGACAGGGTCAGGCCGGAGTCAATGATGTCCTCGACGATCACAACATCGCGTCCCTCAATATCTCGATCCAGGTCCTTCAAAATACGCACCACGCCTGACGACGAGGTGGAGTTTCCGTAACTGGAAACCGCCATGAACTCCATCTGGCTGGGAATGCTGAGCTGACGAGCAAAGTCAGTCAGGAAGAACACCGCACCCTTGAGCACTGCGACCAGAATCAGATCGCTGTCGGCATCCTTGTACTTCTCATTCACACGATGCGCCATCTCGTCAATGCGAGCATGCAGCTCCTCTTCGCCAATGAGAACTGCCTCTACCTCATCGCCGTAGGGGTTTGCGGGGACGTTGAAATCCTTCACATCATGCATCGCATTTCCTTTCCGCACTTCTATGGCGGCGTGTCGATGGAGCGTAACTGCCCCAGTGCAAGTTCAGAGCTATGGCAACCGATTGTTCTCAGCCGCCGGAAGTTGGATTGCGGCACCCTTCTTAAGGCACCGCGGGACGATTCATTACCAATTGTAGAGTGCCATCTTTTCGCTCAACGACCAACCTGGCATTTCTGTCAGCACCATCGCGACCACGGGTCACCGGCACTTCGCCCTGGCCGTGATAGCGGTGCACGAGCGCCAACACCATGCCGATCTGTTTACTGCTGGGCTCCGCACCCGCCTGCCTCAACCAACGTGCGAGGACGCGCACCGCGATGGCGTCGTCGAGCTCAGCCACCCCTCGCACAGACAGACTCCCGCTTGCCAACGCCTCTTCCTCCCCCAGCAGCGCATGCAGAGCTGACTCGGCGTGAGCGTCCAAAAAGTCATTGTCGACTGCGGCAATCGCCGCAGTCTTAGCGAGATTTTCCGCCACCCCCGGACCCAGCTCCTGCTCCAGCAGCGGCAAAATCGTCTTTCGAACCCGGACGCGGGCGTAATGGTCGTCATGGTTGTGCGGGTCATGCCACACCTTCAAGCCCAGCTCTTCGCAGCAGAGCTGAGTATCTGAGCGTCGTACACCGAGCAGCGGGCGCAGAATCCGAGTCCCGTCAGACCACGTGAGGTTGTCGCGGATGGCGGACAGCGCCTGCGGACCACCTCCCCTGGCCAGCCGCAGCAAAACTGTTTCCGCCTGGTCGTCCAAGGTGTGGGCAAGCATCAGCGCCGCACCTCGAGATTGGGCGACCTCCCGTAGGACTCTGTGTCGTGCCAAACGCGCCTCGTATTCGGGACCACGGTCGGAATTGTTGTTGATATCGACCGCGATAACCTCGGCCGTAGCCCCCATCCCCCGAGCTATGTGGGCGGCGCGCTCGGCGACTTCTGCAGAGCCCTGCTGAAGCTGATGATCCACGACGACGGCGTGGACTTTGCGGCCGGCCAGCGCACCCTTGGGCCCGAGAGCTTCCGCACAGGCCCCGGCGGTCAGGGCCAGCGAATCCGCACCACCGGAAAGCCCAATGACGACACCGCTGCCCAATTCCTGCCCCACCTGCTGCACTATCGCGCGGACAGCTTGCCGAATGATGAGGAAATGAGGGCTGCGGTCCGGCCAAAAAGGTCTAGCCAACGCGCCCACCACTTGCGATGGTTTCCATCGCGGTAAGCAGAATTCGCTCCTGGGTCGGGCGCGCAATCAGTTGCACCGGCACCCCAGAGGTCGGTTCCACAACGATGCCAGCCGGGAATCCCAGGTAATTCCACGTCGAGACGTAGGGAGTGAAGCGCAGATTGGACAGCAGGTTCACAATCCAGGGCATGCGATGCCACGCGCGGATTCGCGGTGGGTTCTTGGCCAGAGCCGGGGTAATCAAGATGGTGTCACCCGGTAGCTCACGCTCGATGCGGGCGCCATCGCGTGCCACTTGGCGGCCATTGATTGTGAAACGCAGCAAGCGTCCAATGCCGGCGTGGACTCGATTGCGCCACTCCAGGTGATCAGGGCGCGGCTCGTCGCGAAGCTGATCCGCCACCCCCGCAGTCCAGCGCGCGAGCATCGGCAGTGGGTTCAGCGGGTACGGCATGTTCTTTTCCGTGACGGCAAATCCCTTGTCCGCGAATACTCTCGCCGCCTGTTGTGCCGCATCGACGTACTCCGGTGCAGCCTTCAAACCGAATACGGGCGCAGTGGTGTCCACGCTGACGGCGAAGTTTTCAGGCAGGGTCTTCGCCGGATCCTCCGCATCCACCATGCCATTTGTGAGGATCTTGGTGATCAGGCGCAAGTCATCGTTGTCGACTGTGAGCACCCCTTGGACAGACATTCCGTACCAGTCATTGCCGCCCACGCGCCCCGGCATTGTTCCCGGGGTCGCCTTCAGAGTCGAAAGCCCGCAGCACGCTGCAGGGATACGAAGTGACCCCATGCCGTCGTTGCCCTGCGCAAACGGAACCATCCCAGCGGCGACAGCCGCTGCGGATCCACCGGAGGACCCACCCGGAGTGTGCCCCGGCAGAATCGGATTATCGACTGCCAGCCCCGGCAGCGTCGTCGTCCCCCACGTACAGAACTGCGGATTCACCGTAGTTCCCACCGCGATTGCACCGGCGCTAGTCAACTGCTGGACAAACGGGTTCTCTAGAGCGGTGTTTTCCTTCAGCGCAAATGGCACACCTGCAAGCGGCAACTCCGAGAGTTTCTCGCTTTGCTCGAGTTCCCGCGCAGCCTGCAGAGCCCTATCCGCCCACACTTCGCGGAAGGCATGAATCCCTCCATCCAGTCTGGCGATAGCGTCGAGACTGCGCTGCACGCTGTCCACGGGGCTTAGCTTTCCCTCGCGGACCTGTGCGGCAATCTCGCGAACGGTTGGCAAATTCCTAATCGCGGAAGTGTGAGAGGCCATTGCGGATTCATCTCCTCAAATTATTTTCAGTGGCAAATGAATCTCAGTTTAGATATCCGCAAGGGCGCTCGCTGCCTTATCGGACGCAGCTCTTGCCGGCAACAGGCTCGCCTCGTTGGAAATCAGTGCGAACGTCAGCACCTGCCCCGACTTCGTCACCACATATCCCGCCAACGCCGAGGCTTTATTCAGCGTGCCTGTCTTCGCACGGACGATGCCCGCCCCGGACTGACCAGCAAAGCGCGTCGCCAGAGTGCCGGACACTGCCGCCACCGGCAGGCTGTCCAACAGTGGGCGCAACCGCAACGCAGTGCTTTCCGACGACTCCTGCGACTCCGCCAGTCCTCCCTGCTCAGCCGATTCCACCGGCCCCGCGGCGGAATTGAGCACCTCGGAGAGATGCTGCGGAGAAATACGGTTATCCGTGCTCAGGCCGCCGGAGTCCGACAGCACCGCACCATCGAGAGGAAAACCGTGCTCCGCGAGAGTGTCACGCACGGCACGTGCGGCCCCCTCAAAGGTCGGCGGCAGACCGCGAGAGATAGCCACCTCACGGGCAATGGACTCTGCGAGCACGTTGTCGCTGTAAATCATCATCTCGTGCACACGGGTAACTAGCGGAGCCGACTGCACGAGCGCAACAATGTCTGGGTCCAGAGGTAGTGACTGACCATCCTTGGCTGCATCCCTCAGGCTGCCTCCGTTTTCCGCACCAAGCGCCTTGGCCAGCGCATCAGCTGCATCCGCAGCGGGCGTGGCGCTGCGCTGCGATTCTTCATTCGTCGGATCGATACGACCGGCATCCATCATCACCGACTCCACCGGTGCGATGTAGCCGTCCTCCAACCCCTCGCGCTCCCAGGTCTCGTGGAAACTCTCGGTGAATAGAGAGTTGTCGAGATAAACCTTGCCGACCCCCTCCGGAATGACCACGGAAATCTTTTTCGCCAACTCAGCGATTGAAGCCGAGTCCTGGAAGAACCCTTCCCCGTCCTTGCTTAAGGTAGGGTCGCCCCCGCCGTGCAAAACGATGTCATTAGTCCCCGTAACCCGGGAGACGCGGGTGGAAACCCGATGATCTTCACCTAAGTCCAACAGTGCGGCAGACGCGGTGAGAATCTTCATGCTGGACGCCGGCAAGGCCACCGCGGTGTCATTGATCCCCCACAGTTTCTGGCCGGTAGTAGCATCGCTAACAATTCCATGCAGCTCACCGAAGGCTGGATCGGCCGCAGCAGCGTCCATGATGGCGCTGACTTTTTGGGCCAGAGCGCCGTCGTCAAGCGAAGACTGCGCCGCCGTCACAGGAGCAGAGACATGACTGACCGCGGGCGGTGCATCGACAACAATCTGACGATTGTTATTGACGACAACCGCTACGCCGCTGCCCGCTGCGATAACGAGAACACCGGCGATGGCACCGCCGATTTTCAGTCCGCGCGACTTCTTGGATTTGCCGGATTTTACGGAACTGGGCGATTTTTGCGTGCCCTTAGCGGCGGTTTTGGAGCTGTCAGAGTCGGTACTACCCACGGTCACAAACACCTTCTTCCTGAAAACAAAACCTCACTTAAGGTGCACAAATAAACGGTTTTGAGCGGGTTTCGCATAAGATAGCCGTCAGAGAAGTGTACACCGATTATAAGGAGTCATCGCCGTGAGCGTTGAGGTCACTATTGAGATCCCGAAGGGTCAGCGCAACAAGTACGAAGTCGACCACGAGACCGGCAAGGTCTACCTCGACCGCTACCTGTTCACCCCAATGGCCTACCCGGCCGACTACGGCTTCATCGATGAAACCCTCGGCGAGGATGGCGACCCGTTGGACGCTCTCGTGATCCTGCCGGAGCCGGTTTTCCCGGGCGTTATTGTCAAGGCTCGTCCGCTCGGCGTTTTCAAGATGACCGACGAGGCCGGCGGCGATGACAAGCTGCTGTGCGTCCTGGATGATGTCCGCTTCGACCACTACCAGGACATCGACGATGTTTCCCAGTTCACCAAGGACGAGATTGAGCACTTCTTCGTCCACTACAAGGACCTGGAGCCGGGCAAGGAAGTTTCCGGTTCGGGCTGGGGCAACAAGGCTGAGGCTGAGCGCATCCTGGCTGAGGCTATCGAGCGCCACAAGTAAGAGCCACAAGTAAGAATTGCGCTAGCCAATCTCCCTTCCTGGGGCTCGCACCTTTGACGCAGTTCCTGTGATTCAGCGCTACGGCCGTCGGAGTTTTCCTCCGGCGGCCTTTGTGCTTCCGGCGATAAGGTCAGATTGCGTATAGTGCGCACTATGGAAACCGTAAACGTATCTGAAGTACCCGAAGACGCACAGATCATTGATGTCCGCTCACAGATGGAGTGGGATGACGGCCACGCCACCGGCGCCGTTCACATCCCCATGGAAGAGATTCCGTCCCGCTACGGCGAGCTAGATTTGGATTCCGACATTTACCTGATGTGCCGCTCCGGTGGACGCGCCGCTCAGGTTTCTTCCTGGTTGGAGAAGAACGGTATCGACACCATCGTCATCACCGGCGGCATGATCGACTGGGAGCACTTCGGCCGCCCAATGGAGAAAGCCAACTAAATCAACTACAACTGCCCTGCCTACCTGCAGGGCAGTTTTTCATTTATTTACCCACCCCAAAGCACCGACCTTCTAACAATCCGCAGGCAAACATGGGCATTATTAGTTGGCCATGTCCCATTATTGATGGTTCCCCAGATTGTCTAGTATGGGAAGTATGTCTGATTCATCCGTACTTTCCTCGGCGGACTCAGCCGACACCAGCGGTGGTGTGGCAGCCGACGTAGACGCGAAGGTGCCTGCTGTCGACGCACAGAGCGGCACCAAGGCGAAGAAGGCTCGCAAGGGAGCGAAAGCCAAAAACAAGGCCAGCGCTAAGTCCAAGTGCAAGCCCGGCTCCGCAAGCGAACTCGCCGTCGCACCGGCCGCCCTGCGCAAATCCGCGTCCTGGTGCCTGGCGCAGCTCGATGCGGCTGTCCGCGCCAGTGTCAACGCGGCTCTTGGCCGCACTCAGATTGAGTCGATTTCCATCCGCGGTTATTGGGTTCTGGAGGCCATCGCCGATGGCGGCGACATGGCTCAAACCGAGCTGAGCGCGCTGCTCGGCATGGACCGCTCTGACATGGTTCGCCTGATTGACTCTCTGGAGTCGGCAAATCTAGTCGAACGCACCCGAGACTCCAAGGATCGACGCCGCCAGCTCATCGCGCTGACAGAAACGGGCAACACCACCCGCGCATCTCTGCGACGCTCACTCCGCAGAGCCGAACGCGCCGCCGTCGCCGAATGCGCACCCGAGGTACGCGCGCTGCTTGCATCGCTTGCCGACGACTCCGCTGCAAGCCCCGAAACCGATGCCGGCGCGAAGAACCCCGAGACCACTACCCCAGAGGTCACGGCCACTGAGACAGACACCAAGGACATGGCGGAGAATAAGACGCAGGCGACGTCGTCAAGCGATGCCCCGCGTCCTAAACGTAAGAAGTCGAAGAAGAAAAAGCGCAAGAAGAAGAATAAGAAGGGGTCTTCTAAGTGACAACCACTGAAGCGAAGTTCCTACGCGCTACGGAACAGCCGCTTGAGCGCACACTCATTGACATTGTCCGGGCGACCGCGCGAAGGTTCCCCGAGGCTGAGGCCATCGATGACGGCGAGGTTGTCGTCACGTATGCGGAGTTGATCAACGAGATTGATTCCACAGCTACGTGGCTCTACGAACAGGGCATCCGTCGCGGCGACCGCATTGGTGTGCGGATGCCGTCGGGAAGCCGCGAGCTCTACCTGGCAATCTTGTCCATCATGGCCGCCGGAGCCGCCTACGTTCCGGTGGATGCGGATGACCCCGACGAGCGTGCAGAAATGGTCTTCGGCGAGGCCGGTATCGCCGGTTACTTCGATGCTGAAGGCCTGCATTTGGCTGGCTCCACGGCACGTAATCGCCCCCGCCCGCTGGACTCCGATGCCGACTCCGACGAGGAAGAGACGGAACCGACACCGCCGAGCGCACGCGAGATCATCTCGCAGGAGCCCACTCCGGACGACGACTGCTGGATTATTTTCACCTCTGGCTCCACCGGCAAGCCCAAGGGCGTGGCGGTCACCCACCGCAGCGCCGCCGCTTTTGTCGATGCGGAGGCCCGCTGGTTCTTGGCGAACCACCCGGAAGGACCGCTCGGCCCGGATGACCGCGTTCTCGCCGGCTTGTCCGTCGCCTTCGACGCCTCCTGTGAGGAAATGTGGCTGGCCTGGCGAAATGGAGCTTGCCTGGTGCCAGCCCCGCGTTCACTGGTGCGCTCCGGCGTGGACCTGGGGCCATGGTTGATTTCCCGCCACATCACCGCTGTTTCCACGGTGCCGACACTGGCCGGCCTGTGGCCTGCCGAGGCGCTCGACAGCGTGCGCCTGCTCATCGTTGGCGGCGAGGCCTGCCCGCAAGAGCTGGTCGAGCGTCTGTCCACCCCAGAGCGCGAAATGTGGAACACCTACGGCCCCACCGAGGCCACCGTCGTGGCCTCCGGCATCGAGCTGAAGCCCGGCAAGCCCGTAACCATCGGTTTTCCTCTGGACGGCTGGGACCTCACCGTCATCGACGAAGAGGGCAACCCCGTCCCACCGGGCACCAAGGGCGAGCTGGTCATCGGCGGCGTGGGACTCGCACGCTATCTGGATCCGGAGAAGGACGCCGAGAAGTACGCACCGCTGCCAGCCCTCGGCTGGGAGCGTGCGTATCGCACCGGCGACCACGTCATCATGGACGAGGCCGGACTGTACTTCACCGGCCGCGTCGACGATCAGGTGAAAATCGGCGGTCGGCGAATTGAGCTCGGCGAGGTCGAGGCGCACCTGGCTGCCCTCCCCGGCGCTACTCAGGCGACTGTCGTGGTGCAGAAGACCGGTGCTGGCGATTCCATCCTGGTCGGCTACGTCGGCGCCGGTGGCGACGCCGCAGCCATGGACTATGACAAGTGCATGGACACTCTCCGCGATGCCATGCCAGCCGCGATGGTGCCACGCCTGCACATCATGGATGAGCTGCCGGTTCGTACCTCCGGCAAGGTCGACAAGGCGGCGTTGCCGTGGCCCCTGCCTGCGCGTGCGGGTGAGGGCGACGTCGACAAGCTGAGCCCTGTGGAGAAGTGGCTGTCCGACATCTGGGCGGACGTGCTGTCCGTACCTGCGCCCGGCGCGGCCTCGGACTTCTTCGCCCTGGGCGGCACGTCCTTGGCGGCGGCGAGCGTCATTGCGCGCATTCGCCAGCGCGCCCCACAGGTCGCCGTGCGCGATCTCTACGACCACCCGCGCCTGGGAAATCTCGCTGAAGAGCTGGTCGCGCGCGGTTTCATCAGCGACGACATGCTTGCCGACGACACCAGCGACCCCACCGCTCACCTGGAAAAGGTGCCCGAGCCGACGCCTGTCTCCCGCAAGACCCGTTGGGCGCAGGTCGGCCTCATGGTGCCTCTGCAGTGGGCACGTGGCATGCGCTGGGTAACGTGGCTTGCGATTATCAACTGGGTTATCGGCGGACCGCTGGCGCTACCAGGCTGGTTGGTGGCCGTACTGGCCGTGCTGTTCCTGACCCCGCTGGGGGTCATGCCCATCAACGCGGCGACGACACGCCTGCTCACGCGCAACATCACCGCGGGTGATTACCCGCGTGGCGGTTCGGTACACCTGCGGCTATGGGCGGCCGAACGCCTGGCGGAGAGCTCTGGCGCCCACTCTGTGGCGGGCGCTCCGTTCGTGCTGTGGTACGCCCGCATGCTGGGTGCCCGCATTGGTAAGGGTGTGAATCTGCACGCGCTGCCGCCGGTGACGGGTCTGGTCAAACTGGATGATTACTGCTCGATCGAGCCGGAGGTAGACCTGTCCGGATACTGGGTCGATGGCGATGTCGTCCACGTCGGCGAGGTCACTATTGGCAAGCACGCCCGCATCGGTGCCCGTTCAACGCTGCTGCCCGGCGCGCGTATTGGCAATGACGCTCACATCGAGGCGGGTTCCACCGTCACCGGCGAGAAGAAGGTCAAGGCTGGCGCGCGCTGGTCGGGTTCCCCGGCTCGCAAGGTCGGTCGGTCCAAGCACCGCTTCCCGGAGGAAGTTCCGCCGGCTCGCCGCCACTGGGTGGCTATCTACGGTCTCACCGCTGTCTTGCTGACATTGGTGCCGCTGTCCGCTGCGGTCGCGATGGCTGCTGTCATCGGTTGGGGCACGGGGCTTATCGACGGCACCACCGAGCTAGCCACCTCGAATCTCTGGTCAACGCTGGGCAGTGCCGTGCTGTGGACTATTCCCGCCACCTTCGTCGGTGTTGCGGTGTATGCCCTGCTGACGCTGATTCTCGTGCGCCTGTTCAGCATCGGTCTGAAGCCGGGAGTGTTCCCGGTGCGTTCGCGCGTGGGTTGGCAGTCCTGGGCGACAATTCGCCTGATGGACGCTGCCCGTCACGACCTATTTTTCATCTACGCCTCCATGCTGACGCCGCTGTGGCTGCGTGCACTGGGCGCCCAAATTGGTCACGACAGCGAAGTCTCCACCGCGATCGGTATTCCGAAGTTCTTGCACGTCAAGGACGAGTCCTTCTTGGCTGACGACACCATGGTCGGCAGCTACGAGCTCGGCGGTGGTTGGCTGCTGGTGGGCGACTCCCGCATCGGCAAGCGCGCCTTCCTGGGCAACTCCGGCATCACGCTTCCGGAACGCAAGCTGGCGAAGAACTCGCTGGTGGCCGTGCTGTCCTCTACCCCGAAGAAGACCAAGTCCGGCTCCAACTGGTGGGGTTCGCCGCCAGAGCGCATGCGCCGCGTGGGCACCGTCTCCAGCGATGAGTCAGCGCAGACCTACCGTCCGACTACGGGATTGAAGGTCGCCCGCGGCATTGTCGAAACGCTGCGCATCCTGGCGCCGATGGTCTCTCTCATGCTGGCAACAATCACGTTGTTGAGTCTGCAGGGAATTGGCATGTTCACCGCGGAGTTGGTCACTGCAGGTGGCGTCAACGCTGCCCTGCTCGGCCTGGTGGTCGCGTGGCTGCTCTCCCCTGCCGTGCTGCTGATTGTTGGTGTGCTGGGGCTGTTGGTCACGGTCGTGGCCAAGTGGGTGTGCGTCGGCAAGCACAAGCCCGGTGATCACCCATTGTGGAGCAAGTTCGTCTGGCTCAACGAGCTGCAGGATGCATTCGTCGAAATGGTCGCCGCGCCGTGGTACCTGAACCCGGCGATGGCCACCGGCGGTATCGCACGCGCGATGCGTCTGCTCGGCGCAAACGTCGGCCACGGCGTGTGGCTGGAGACGTACTGGCTGCCCGAGACCGACCTGGTCACCATCGCGCGGGGTGCCTCTGTCGGCCGCGGTTGTGTCGTTCAGACGCACCTGTTCACCGACCGTGTGATGACGCTCGACACCGTCCACATCGGACACGGCTCCGTGCTGGGACCGCACTCAGTCGCACTGCCGGCATCTGTGCTTGACGACGGCTGCCGCGTCGAACCCGGTTCTCTCGTCATGCGCGGTGACCATGTTCCTGCGCACACCTCCTGGCGAGGTAACCCAATTGAGCCAGTGGTGGCCAAGAAGTAGCCCGGATTGAGTGGGGGGCTTAGGTAGGAGCCTGGTAGGCACAACGGGCTGCAAATGTGAAACTGTGAGAGTTTATGACACTTTCAAGCCATTTTTCGGACAATTTTTGCTATAAACGCGGTCAGTAACTCCATTGGCCCGCTGCCAGCCATAACCGAGGTCACTAACTCGCATTGGGGCTAAGTAGGGCTAAGTAGCAAAAGGTGCCCACCCGGCGACACGCCGAGCGGACACACTTTTTGCTACTTAACCCACTATTTATTTTGCGGCTATGCAGTTCGCGACTTACTCTGCTAGCTGCAACCGAGCCTGCTGAGCTGCGGCTACCAATACTTTCAGTGAAGCCGTAACCTCTTCCCAACCTCGGGTCTTTAGACCACAGTCCGGATTAATCCACAGCAGGTTGGGGTCAACGCTTTCAAGCGCATCTTCCACGAGCTGGTTGACTTCTCCGTCCGTCGGCACGCGAGGCGAGTGGATGTCCCAGACACCTGGACCAATCCCGCGAACGTATCCCTCATCTTTCAGCGCTGCGAGCACCTGCATACCGTTGCGAGCTGCTTCGATGGACGTGACATCGGCGTTGAGATCATCGACGGTGTCGATAAGCTCATTGAAGTCCGAGTAGCACATATGCGTGTGAATCTGAATGTCGTCAGCCACACCAGAGGTAGCCAGACGGAAGGAACCTACGGCCCACTTCAGGTAGGCGGGCTGGTCCGCTTCATTCAGGGGCAGCAACTCGCGAATGGCTGGCTCATCGACCTGCACGATTTGCGCTCCAGCGGCCACGAGATCTGCAATCTCATCGCGCAAAACCAGCGCAACGTTATCCGCAGTGTCACCGATGGGCTGGTCATCACGGACAAACGACCATGCCAACATGGTCACCGGCCCGGTGAGCATTCCCTTGACGGGAAGGTCAGTCATGTCTGCCGCTGCCTTGTACCACTGCACCGTCATCGGCTCTGGCCTGGTGATATCACCGTAGAGAATCGGCGGCCGCACGCAGCGGGAACCATAGCTTTGGACCCAGCCATTGGCGGTCGCGAGGTAGCCGTCCAGCTGCTCCGAGAAGTACTGCACCATGTCATTGCGCTCAGGTTCGCCGTGAACGAGCACATCGAGTCCCAATTCTTCCTGCTGCTCAATGGAGCATCGAATTTCAGCGAGCATTGCTGATTCGTAGTCGACTGGGGTGAGCTCTCCCGCGCGCAACTGCGCACGTGCACGACGAATGCTATTGGTCTGCGGGAAGGAACCGATTGTGGTGGTCGGCAGCGGAGGCAGGTTAAGGGCCTCAGCCTGAGCCGCCTGGCGAGCTGCAAACGAGGAACGAGTCCGGTCGCTCTCCTCGATTGCTGCCAAAGCTTCACGAACTTCAGGCTTAACAATCCGCTTCGATTCTGCCCTTGATGCCAGTGCTGCCCGGGACTCCCTCAACGCCTTCAAATCCGCGGCATCGAGTTGGCGGTCATTCAACCTGGCATCAAGCGCCCTCGCCAAGAGGGTCACCTCGCCGATTTTCTCATCCCCGAAGGCCAGCCACTGCAGCACCTCGGCATCTTCTTCGCTCGGGTTTTCCGAGGCCAGGGAGTACGGGACGTGTAGCAGCGAACAGCTAGTCGACACCGCGATGGGGCCTCGGACTGCCAGCTTCTCCAGCGTCGCCAGGGCTGCATCCAAGTCGGTGCGCCACACATTACGCCCATCAACAATGCCCGCAACCAGCAGTTCCTTGCCGGTCCAATGCGGCAACTCAAAGCTACCTGCTACCAGGTCGCAACCAATGGCCTGCACGCCTGTGCCAGAAAGGGTTTCCAGCGCCTGATCACCATCACCAAAGTAGGTCTGCACCCACAACTTGGTATTCGCAGACTCCGCCACGCCGGCCAACTTCTCGTAGGCCTGGCGAGTCCTAGCAAGAGTCACTTCATCGAGGTCAGTGACCAATACTGGCTCATCGAGCTGAATCCACTCAAAGCCCTTATCCCCCAGTTGAGCGATGATTTCCGCGTACGCATCGGTCAACTTTTCCAAAAGGCCAAGTGGGTTCGAATCATCGTCGGTACGCGACAGGCTCAAGTAGGTCACAGGACCAATCAAATGAGGGCGCAGCATGGTGGTGGCGCCATTGTTTAAGCTGCAGGAATCATCCAACCAGTCAGTGAGGTCAGAGGTAAATTCAGTATCGGCTGACAGCTCCGGAACAATGTAGTGGTAATTGGTGTCGAACCACTTGGTCATTGCGGATGCCGGTTGCGTCTTCGTACCGCGAGCGGCGGCGAAGTAGTGGTTGATCCATTCCGGTAGGTTGGAACCGTCCGTTTTCGGGACATTCTGGAAGCGGGCTGGAAGCACTCCGAGCAGCGCCGATGTATCCAGCATAGAGTCGTAGAACGAGCGCCCAATTGTCGGAACCGAGTCGATTCCTGCCTTCAGCGCTGCGCCAATGTAGCTATTGACAGTGTTGCGCGCCGTCGCGGCCAGCAGGCCGCCGGTCGCCGGGTCGCGCCAGTAGTTTTCCAGAGCTCTTTTGAGCTCACGATTACGCCCTATCCGCGGAATGCCCGCGAGGGTTGCGTGAATTGCCATGATCTCGTGATTTCCTCGTCAGTCGTGATCAGCATCGGGTATGAAATTGCACAACCGGCAGGCATTCGGACTTGTCATCACTGAAAAGATTGGTTATCAACGCGTCGGATAAACCAAAGCTCTGGCAGTGATGCTTACCGTTGCGGGACAGTTCCGGACTTGCACCGGGATTCCCCTGCATAACTCGAAGGCCTTATGCGCGCTAGGCTCAAAACACACCTTGCGCGGAAAACGTGCGATATGCAGCACTTTCCTTAATGAACACCTTCGAGGCGGCTGTGGATGTGAAGTATATCGCAATATACAAATATCTCATTCACTTAGCCCCTCCCCGAGCCTTCGCTTTAGTGCTCTCCTGCTGGGGCCAATGCGATTAAGCTCGTAGTCATAAAAGCTATTCATTCCACCGCTTTCAAGGAGTGACCTCGATTGACACAGGCTTCCGAAACTTCCCTGAGGGGCGCCAAGATTCCGTTCGATGGCCCGGTCCAGTCAGGCGTTGAACAGCCCGGCCAAGCACATCTCCGCCTCGTCGCATTCGATTTGAAGGACGGCGTCGACGCAGCAGATCTGAAGGCACTGTTCTCCTCGCTTACCGACGTTGCCCGCCGCCTCACCCAAGGCCAGGACATCGAGGGGTATCTGGAACCGGAAATGGTTGCAGCCACTGCAAACCTGACCATTACCGCAGGTTTCGGTGAGCGCATCTTCGATGTGCTCGGCAAGCCAGAGCGCAAGCCGGCTGGTCTGCACGATATCCCGTCATTCCAGCATGACATGCTCCGCCCTGAGTGGGGCCAGTCTGACTTCGCTCTGCAGTTGTGCGGTGATGATCTCGTCACCGTTTCGGCCGCGTCCCGTCTACTGGAAAAGAAGGCGGCTCCGTGGGCTCGCGTGAAGTGGTTCCAGAAGGGCTTTTCCTACGCCTGGGGTTCGCAGCCTCACGGCGCTACCCCACGCAACCCGCTGGGTCAGCTCGACGGCACCGTCAACCCGTCCACTCCGGAGGAATGGTCCGAACAGGTGTGGATTGACTCCAAGGACAAGGCGATTAACAACTCCTGCGTGATGGTTGTTCGCCGTATTGCCCTCGACTTGAACAATTGGGATGAGCTCAGCACCGACGAACGCTCCATCGTTATCGGTCGTGACTTCCACACCGGCGCTCCTCTTTCCGGCGGCAATGACGAGTTCGATGAAGAGGACATGGACGCCGTCGATGACCAGGGCGAGTATCTCATCCACCGCCAGTCTCACTTGGCGCTTTCCCGTGAGCAGGATGGTCAGCCTGACGACGCCCTGCGTCGCCGCGCCTATGCCTACGAAGACCAGCCCGGTGAGCCGGCCTTCCCGTTCGAAGGACCGAACGTTGGCCTGGTCTGGGTTGCATTCCAGAAGAACCCGGACAACCAGTTCAGCGCAATCCAGGCCCGTTTGGATCGCGGCGATTTGCTCAATGAGTGGAACCGTCACATCGGCTCCGCTGTGTATTGGATCGCCCCTGGCACTACCCCTGATTCTTACTGGGGACAGGAGTTGATTGAGGGGTAGAGGCTGCAAGCTGGCGGCGAAAAACTGACTTGGCGGGCTAAGGCCTGACGGACTAAAATCTGACGGGCTGCAAATGTGAAACTGACCTAGTTTATGACACTTTCGGGCCGGTAGGTTCAGGCGGTGAATGCATCACCACT
>NZ_KV810594.1:0-1321 GCF_001812845.1 Corynebacterium sp. HMSC065H09 | reverse complement strand
GGGTTAAGTAAAGAAAAGTGTGTCCGCATGCCACCATAACCCCAGACCACACACCACAAATCACCAAAGAATAGCTCCCCGAAAGCTATTACCCACACCATCCCGCACCTCCGGCCACATTTGTGCTAACCGCACACCGGTTGGATTAAAGGATGACCACCAACCGCCCCAGCTGCCCACTATGCGGCAACAACACAAAGAAAAACGGCACCACCAGCAAATCAACCACCCGTTGGCGCTGCACCCACTGCGGACACTCCTTTACCCGCAACACCCAAACCCACAACAAAAACACCGCCACCATGGCTTTGTTCATCCAATGGGCCACCGGCACCCAATCTCTAACCACCTTCGCCGCACACCATGGCGTAACCAGGCAAACCATGCACCACCGATTCCGATGGTGCTGGTGGATCATCCCCACACCCACCATCGACTCATTCCGCATCCATGACCAAATCTTCCTCGACGCGACCTATCTAAAGTCCGGATGCCTCCTGATCGCAGCCAGTAAAACCCACGTCATCAACTGGACCTGGGCCAGACACGAAACCACCGCCGCCTACACCGAACTCCTACGCCCCATTGCCGCACCACTAATCGCAGTCACAGACGGCGGACAAGGTGCCCAATCAGCCATCCACCACTGCTGGCCAACAACACGCATCCAACGCTGCCTCGTCCACGCCCAACGAACAGTCCGCCGCCACACCACCAGCAACCCCCGCACCGATGCCGGCAAAACCCTCTACCGCCTAGCCCTGAAACTCACTCGCATCACCGACCTTGACCAAGCATCCACATGGGTCGCCCACCTGCACGAATTCGACCACACCTACCGGGAATGGATGAACGAGAAAACCACCATCAAAGACCCCGTTACCGGCGCCTACACCAAGGTCTACACCCACCAACGCGTCCGAGCGGCCTATCAATCATTGCTATCTCTGCACCGCAGAGACCTGCTGTTTACCTACCTGCAACCCCCACCAACAACCATCGACCCCGACAACCTTGCAGCAACAACAAACAGCCTCGAAGGTGGCATCAACGCCCCCATAAAAGAACTAGCCCGCAGACACCGCGGACTATCACTACCGCATCAACGCACAGTGATGGATTGGTGGCTGTATCTACATACAGAAGTCCCTGACGATCCGGTCAAGATCGCCAGGGACCAACGATGGGGTCAAGACGCACTTTCCACAGCAACAGACCTGATCACCCACAACACCACAGCCACTACCAATGACATCGGTGCACCAGCAGAATACGACACCGCCATCGACACCAGCTACCAACACAACCTCGGCATCCAAAA
>NZ_KV810593.1:0-1496 GCF_001812845.1 Corynebacterium sp. HMSC065H09 | reverse complement strand
GGGGGGTGTCCCTATGTTTTTGTCAAGTGCCAGACCGATGTTGACGAGCACAGTCTTGGGAGTAGTTTCTTAGGCGTGCCTAGGAGCCGGCCAGCGTGTGCTGGTCGGCTTCGTCTTTGGGGCTTTATGCGGCGACGGGGCGTGGCGGGATTTCGCGGAAGAACTCCTTGTTTTTCAGCATCGCGTAGATGACATTGCATCGGCGTCGTGCCAGGCATATGACTGCTGCGTTGTGGCGTTTTCCTTCAGCGCGTTTGCGTTCGTAATACCGCCGTGACGGTTCGTGGCTGCGGATAACTGCGAATGCGGAGTAGAACAAGGCGTTTTTCAGTCGTTTATTGCCTGACCGTGCCGGGAATTCACCTCTGATCGACGAACCGGATCGTCTAGTCACGGGTGCTATTCCAGCATAAGCAGCTAAGTGGCCAGCACTATCGAAGTCGGAGCCATCACCGATCGCAAGAAGGATCTGCGCTGCGGTCTTGATGCCGACTCCGGGCATACTCATCAAGACCTCACAAAGAGGGAAATCAGCGAGCATCTCTTCAACCTGCTCAGCAATGGTGTTTCGTTGCTCTTTGAGGGCCTGGATGTTTGCAGCCAGTTGAGGAATTACTAACTCGGCGGCATCGCTTCCAGGCACGGTGACTGTTTGAGCTTTCAGCGCTGTAAAAATGTCGTCTACCAGCGGGGTGGGGTCTTTACGTGTGCGCTTGATCATCCAGTTCAACACTCGTTGGTATCCGGCTCTTTTTAGCCCCTGCGGTCCCTTGTAATGGATCAATAATTCCAGGATCGGCGTGCGAGTCAGGGTGCTACCAGCAAAAACTCGTTCCAGGCTGGGGTAGATCTGGGTGAGGATACTGCGAAGCCGATTGACAGTGCGAGTGCAATCGCGGGCGATGTCATCATCGAAGCCGGACAGCATCTTTAGGGCGGAGAGTACCTCATCATTGCGGTCGACGGCACGTAGCGTGTGGGGCATTGTGCGGGCGGTGTCGGCGATGATGAATGCGTCGCGTTTGTCTGTTTTTGCACGTCCCGGATAGAGATCTGCAGCTTTGCGCATCGCAAGACCTGGCAGGTATCCGACTTCGCAACCGCAGTCTCGGGCTACAGCAATCGGTAGTGCGCCGATGGTGTTGGGTTGGTCGACGATCACGAGCACGGTGCCAAGCTTCTGAAGCTGGTGAAAAACGCCTGCTAGTTCGGATTCGAGTTGAGGCAACGGTTTGTCGAAGACCTTGTTGCCATCACGGTCTAAGGCGCAGGCGTGGTGTTCAGATTTGCCGACGTCTAACCCAAGGAATATGTCGATGGAATGCTCCGGAGACATGATGAGCTCCTAGAAAACGAGATGGGTATGGCGTTGTTCCAGTCGCTGGTGTCATGACCTTCGTTGCAAGCACCCACGTTACAAAGAGACCTAGTTTAAAACTGGCCGTGTCCCTATCAGCTGTCATCGAAAGTCCTGGCACCCGGCGGCAACACCCCCC
>NZ_KV810592.1:192606-198782 GCF_001812845.1 Corynebacterium sp. HMSC065H09 | reverse complement strand
TGGCATGCGGACACACTTTTCTTTACTTAACCCGGGGTTTGGGTTCAGTGGGGGCTAGTGACTGCGGTTATGTTAGCGACAGCGGGCCAATGCGAGTTACTGACTGCGTTTATGTCAAAAATGGCCCGAAAAATGGCTTGAAAGTGTCATAAACTCACACAGTTTCACATCTGCAGCCCATAATTCTTGGAGTTGTCAGTTCTTGCGGCTAAGTAGCAAAAAATGTGCCCGCCAGCGATACGCCAAGCGGACACAATTTTGCTGCCTTCCCCACCCTGCCCCCCCCTGCTCAGGAACTTCCTGATCTTACGGTTTGTCTACTCCTTGCGCTTCTTGTTCTGGTAGACGATTGCGCCGGCAATGCCGATAAACACGGCGACCACTGCTACAACGGTGCCAATGACCAACGGGCTCATGCCCTCATCTTCCATGTCCGACGAGGATGCGGATGCCTGAGAATCCGTATCCGAGGAGTCAGATTCATTCGACGCATCTTCTGACGAGTCCTTTGACGTTTCCTGTTCCGACTCTCCCTTGGCCAGAATCGGCTTATCGGATGGAGTCGGGCCGTTCTTGTCAGTCGGTCGCCAGTCAGGCCCCTTAGTTGGCTTGTTGTCCAGGAGGAATGCGAGCTGGAACGGCTGATCGATGCCACTGACCTCTTCATCCGGGCGATAGTTAGCCATTCGGACAGTCGCGTAGTAGTAGCCGGCGTTGGCTACAGGTCGTCCTCCAACATTAGATTCTCGGTTGTTGTATTCGACCGGACGATCTGTTGACAAGTTCAGGTCCTCGGAATCCTGATAAAAGTGCATTGTTCCATCCGCAACGGAAACCTCGAACGGATTCAGCAGGGCAACTCCCATGGAATCGGCATTATCGCGCTCCGAATTTCCAGTGCGGGCAGCAATCACTGGTCGCTGACCCCACTCGACAGGGATCTTGTAGAACTTCTGTTCACCGGGCACGATTGTGTCAGAGATGGTATCCCCAGATTTAACTTCCGGCGCTTGGGCTGCGTTATTGCCACCGTTTACGGGCTTGGCCTCTCCAAAAGTGGCCTTTTTGTAGGCTTTGTCGCCGGTCGAAGAAGACCGCCCCTCATTTAGCTTGCCAGCATCCTGCTTCTTCAGGACTGGCTCAAACTGGACGCTAACCTCGACCTTCACCGGTTCATCACGATAGTCCGCTACTGAATCACCGTCATAGACCCACACGTTATTTGCGACGAGCCACTTGGTTTGATCGCAACTGGATTCGATGCGGTCACTATCCCATGCAAGAATGCTTGCATCAGCCGAAGTTGGAGTCCACGAATCGGCACTAGCTTCGGCGCCAGTCAGCGACCCCATACGACCGTCGTCCTGGCATTTTCCGCCAGTTTCATTGATGATTTCGTCAACTTCAGTTCGGACATCCTGCTGGCCTTTACCCTCAGCATCGATATTCGCTAACACCTTTGAGGTAACAATCGCGTTGTGTCCCTTCGGCACTGCGATTCGGTAGTAGAGCGGGGTGCGATCGTGCTGGGCAACCTCTGGCACCAGCGTCGTCTGGTACTTGCCCTCGCCGAGCCATTTCGCGCCTTCCTTAGTCTCGGAGAACTCGAAAGGAGTACCCGTGGTTTCGTAGCCCTGCACTGACCGCTGAGTCAAGAACTTCATGTGGTCTGCAAGCTGGGTAGCATCGTCCGCAGTCATGCTCTGTCCACCGGATACCTGCGCAACACACTCCAGCTCAGCGCGAGCTTCTTCATCGACCTTGAAGCCCACTGTGTGAATCGTCAGGCCAACACCCTGCCCTGCCAGTTCCTTCGCAACCTCACACACCGGTGGCGGCGCGCAGGTGTCGATACCGTCAGAGACCAAAATAATTGACCGCTCACCGTCTGGGCCAAGCTCATCAGCCGCCTTACGCAGTGCATTGCCGATCGGCGTATAGCCCTGAGCTTCCAACCCGGCAATCCTGCTCTTCAGGCCTTCTTTGTCGACCTTTTGGACAGGCGACAGCACCTCGATGTCCTGGCAACCACGTTCGCGGTTGGATTCATCACTGGATTCGCGCTGGCCATAAACCAGCATGCCAAGCAGCGCATCATCCGGGAGGGAGTCAATCAGCTCCGTGGATGCGCGCTTTGCCGCATCGAGGCGGGTGCCTCCGGCGTCGTCGGCAAGCATCGAACCAGACAGATCCATGATTAGCTCTGCTTTTGCTTCGCCCGTACCCCCTTCGCCCGTAGGAGCGGGCTGTTCCACCCCGGACGGCGAAGGCGAATCTTGGGCTGCCGCCACCGGAGCCGGAATCGCACTAAACCCAATCGTCCACGCAGCCAACAACAGAGTGACAACGATGGTTACCCTTAGGCGCTTTGAACTACTTGACGAAAAACTATCTTTAAAAAAGTCTTGAACTACCACCATCACAGCGCCTCAAACTGTTTTCCCAACTACAAAAATCAATCGTGTTGGTAGTTTTTCACAGTGACCCCGGTCACGCTAGAGGTGTTTTTAACGGCTAAACAAATGCCGCCTGAACAATTCATGAACCATGAGAAAATCGCACAGCCGTTGGGGAGCCAGCAAAGCAAAAACGCAGCCCCTGAACAGCGAATACTGAACAGGGGCTGCGAAAGTACTAATTCTAGTAACCACTATTAAATTTTTCTTAGCCGACCTACGCCGAAACTAAGCCTCAACGAGCTTGTAAATCCAACCGTGGGTATCCTCAACCTCGCCGTGCTGGATACCGGTCAGCCGCTCGCGCAGCTTCATAGTCCACTCACCGGTCTCGCCGCCGTTGATCTCGAACTCGCCCTCAGCGGACTTCACAAAACCGGCCGGGGTGATGACTGCAGCAGTACCGCAGGCGAATGCCTCGCTCATAACACCGGAGGTGGCATCATTCTTCCATTCCTCGGTGGAAATGCGACGCTCCTCGACATTCATGCCCAGATCCTGAGCAGCCTGCAGCAGCGATGCCCGAGTAATGCCCGGCAGCAGCGAACCAGACAGCTCTGGAGTCACCAGCCGAACACCAGCGTCAGCATTCTCATCCGGGTAGATAAACGCCAGGTTCATGCCGCCCATCTCCTCGATGTACTTGCGCTCGACAGCGTCCAGCCACACAACCTGGTCGCAGCCCTTTTCCTCTGCCTGCTGCTGAGCCGCCAGCGAAGCTGCATAGTTACCTGCGAACTTCGCAGCACCGGTGCCGCCCGGCGCGGCACGCACGTACTCGTGGGAGATCCACACGGTCACCGGGTTAATGCCACCGGAGAAGTACGCGCCGGCAGGTGAAGCGATGAGCAGGAAGGTGTAAGAGTTCGACGGGTGCACGCCCAGGGTGCTCTCGGTGGAGAACATGATTGGACGCAGGTACAGGGATTCTTCGCCACCAGCTGGCGGCACCCATGCTGCATCGGCTTCAACCAGCAGGCGGATTGCCTCGAGGAAGGTCTCCTCCGGCAGCTGCGGCATTGCAATGCGGTCAGCGGAGCGCTGGAAGCGACGAGCGTTCTGCTCCGGGCGGAAAGTAACAATGGAACCATCCGGCATGCGATACGCCTTCAGTCCCTCAAAAATCGACTGCCCGTAATGCAGGACCGAAGAAGACGGCTGCATTTCAATCGAACCGTATGCCTGCAGCTTGGCGCCATGCCAGCCTTTGTCTGCAGTCCAGTCAATTCGGACCATGTGGTCGGTGAAGTGCTTACCGAAACCAGGGTTGGCCAAAATCTCCTCGCGCTCGGCATCAGAGAGTGGATTCGGGTTACGTTCGATTGCAAATTCCAAAGCAGACATGTCTTTCATCCTAAACCGTCGAGGATCGAGTCGTATCAATACTCGCCCCCGAAAGACCGTGTTAGTCAGGGCAATGTCAGCGTCGCGGGCACTAGGCGCGGGTACATTCCAATAGTCGTGGCGCTGGCTCGTCAGTCCGCTGTCCAGGGGTGAAGGACACGAACCGGCAAATAGGGATACGGTGGTGTACCACATAGTACGACTACAAGGAGATGCAACTACATGTCAGTCCCCGCTAACAATGATTCGGCACAGCTCGGCGCTTCTCGTAACGCCGCAGTTTTGTCCAACTACCTGCCGGCTATCGGCACTCGCGTGGTCATCGCTGCCGACAAGTCTCTGCCCGCGGACGCCGACGCGGTTCTCGTCGCGCTTATCGACGGCGAGGATGGTCTCGAGCTGGTCGCACCCGAGGCCATCGGTTCGGTTGCAGAGCAGCTGCTCGCCTCCTTTGAGGCAGTCTCCGCCAGCGCTAAGGCCGAGTCCGTGACCACCATCCCGGCTCCTGCTGGCCTGGATGTCGACAGTGTCACGGGCGTTGGCGTGGGTTCTGAGGACCTGGATGCGGAAGACATCCGCCGTGCCTGCGGCGCCGCTGCCCGCCGTATGACCAAGGCCAAGGTGGTCTTTAACACTCTCGGCGCCATCGATCCGCAGGCTGCAGCCGAGGGCTTTGCGCTGGGCGCTTACGCTTACTCCGGCCAGAAGAGCACCGAAGAAAGCAACGAGGCCACCCAGAAGGTGGTTGTGTTGGGCGCTGATGACGACGTCGTAAAGCGCGCTTCGGCAATTGTAGATGCCGTTGCCACCGCGCGTGACTTCGTCAATACAGCATCGTCGCACCTCTACCCCGAGACGTTTGCTGACGCTGCTGCAGCGCTGGGCCGTGACGCGGGGCTCGAGGTCGAGGTGCTTGACGACGACGCTCTGCGCGCCGGCGGTTTCGGAGGCCTCAATGCCGTGGGTGGTGGATCCTCGCGCGGGCCGCGCCTGGTGCGCCTGATCTGGAAGGGCGATGAGTCGGCAGAGAATTCGCTGGGCCTGGTCGGTAAGGGCATCACCTTTGATACTGGCGGTATTTCGCTGAAGCCGGGCGCCAGCATGGAGAACATGATCTCCGATATGGGCGGCGCTGCGGCTGTTATTGCCACAGTCGTCCTGGCTGCTCGCCTAGGTGTATCCACCCCGGTGACCGCAACTGTTCCAATGGCGGAGAACATGCCGGGTGGTAAGGCGTACCGTCCGGGCGACGTCATTACGCAGTACGGCGGTAAGACCATTGAGATTCTGAATACCGACGCTGAGGGCCGCCTCGTACTCGCAGACGCCATTGTCCGCGCCTGCGAAGACAAGCCGACTCACCTGATTGACACCGCTACCCTGACCGGTGCGCAGCTGGTCGCTCTTGGCGAGCGCACCCCGGGCGTCCTGGGTAACGACGAGTTCCGTGACCGTGTTGCAGAGCTGTCTCAGAGCATTGGTGAAAATGGTTGGGCAATGCCGATTCCAGTTGAGCTAGCAGAGGCCCTGAAGTCGCCGGTGGCTGACCTGCGGAATGTCACGAACTCTCGCTTTGGCGGTATGAGTGTTGCAGCTGCATACCTGCGCGAATTCGTTGGCGAGGATGTTGAATGGGTTCACATCGACGTTGCCGGTCCGGCCTTCAACACCACCGGGGAGTATGGTTATACCCCGAAGCGGGGCACTGGTGTTCCGGTTCGGACGATGTTCTCTGTGATTGAGGATTTGGCAACGAAGTAGCCGGTCATCCGACTGCGCCCCGCCCGGCTGGAATCCTGGCTGGAATGAGCTATTCCACGCACCAGTCGAAAGCGGGCGCAGCCCACGGGGCAAGCAGAGTTTTCAACCTGTAAGCTAATTTGTAATAACCGTCTTAAAACGAGATTTCTTAACTTTTCGAGGAGTGCACAAACATGGCGACCTCTATTGAGATGCCGGAGCTCGGTGAATCAGTTACCGAAGGCACCATTACCACCTGGCTGAAGAAGGTCGGCGACACCGTCGAGGTCGACGAACCGTTGCTCGAGGTTTCCACCGACAAGGTCGACACCGAAATTCCATCTCCGGTCGCCGGTGTTCTCACCGAGATTCTCTTTGAAGAAGACGACACCGTCGATGTTGGCGAGGTCATCGCAAAGGTCGGCGAGCCGGGCGAAGAGCCGGAAGGCGCTGACGATTCCGCTGAGGAGACCGAGGAAGAGGCTCCGAAGGAAGACGCTGAAGAGCCAAAGAAGGAAGCACCGAAGGCTGCCTCCGGTTCCGCTACTGACGTTGAGATGCCGGAGCTCGGCGAGTCCGTCACCGAAGGCACGATTACCACTTGGCTGAAGAAGGTCGGCGACACCGTCGAGGTCG